>CAZMEN010000085.1:0-10047 GCA_964565335.1 uncultured Algimonas sp.
GCGCGTTCCCTTCGGGCAGACCGCATACGGTCACGCGGATGGTAGGATGGCGAGTAGGACGAAAAGCGTGGGTAATGTACAATTCGGCGAGAGCGCTCTCACTAACACACTGCCTGCGCTTCGTGCGAGCGGTCTATATCGTTAATCAATAATATCTTGACTCTTGGACTTCACGCCCTTATCGAATAACAATAATAAAGGAGATTCATATGTTGAATAAAAACGCTTTAAAGTCGGTCAGTGCCATGTCGATTTTCGCACTTGTCGCCGCGCTCGGAACGCAAGCCCATGCCCACCCTGAGCATGATGACGATAAAGATAAGGGGCCACGTGTTGAAAAAACCTTCGACCTGACTGGCTTTGACGGGATTGAAGTTGTCGGTGTGTACGACATGGACGTCACCGTCGGAAAGGCGTTCAGCATCGAAGCTTCGGGCCGCGAAAAAGAAATGAGCCGCATGACGGCCAGCGTTAAAAACGGCGTTCTCGTTCTTGAGACGAATGAGAAGAAAAAACGCAAAGGCTGGGGTAAAAATAACACACGCAGCATTGATATCAACATCACCCTGCCCGCCCTCAACAGCCTTGAAATCACCGGTATAGGCAATGGCGAAATCAACGGGATCGATAGTGATGATTTCACGGTTGAAGTCTCTGGCATCGGCGCAATGGAATTAAATGGCCGATGCGGTCAGCTAAGGGCCGAATATTCAGGTATGGGTGACCTCGATGCAAAAGGGCTGAAATGTAAAAGTGTGGATGTCGATATGTCCGGCATGGGCTCGGCGAGTGTCTATGCCTCCGAAGATGTGGACGCTGACATGTCAGGCATGGGCAGTATCGATGTTTACGGGAGCCCGAAGACTGTGAAGAAAGACAAGACCTTTATGTCGTCAATCGACATTCACTAACGAGAATATTCCAGTATCAATCCAACTGATCATAGGTGAGATAAGATGAGCTGGCTCTCTCGCTCATCTTTGGGAAGTCGTCGCGGAAATGTCCGCCACGACTTTCCTCACGCGCTAGCGCAGCCGAAGCGATAATCCGGGATGTAATCAGCGGGTTGGCGCGCCCGACAATCGAAATAAGACTATCAATATAGTCAATGAGTTCGTTCAAACCTTTTGCATTACGGCGCACGCCGCAGTTTAATGTCATATTACGGCGTAAACCAAGGCTGACCTCTTTGGTCATAGATAACCAAGGTTGAGAGCGGATAGTGGCCGCTTTTTTGCGCGGCACACCCATACCGTTAATATGCGCCGCCGCGCGTCCGCCAAAAACCACCGCTTCCAAGAGCGAATTACTCGCCAAGCGGTTGGCGCCATGAACACCCGTTGCGCTGCATTCCCCCACAGCGAAGAGGCCGTCTAGATTAGTCTGCCCGACACTATCGGTCGCCAATCCGCCCATATGGTAATGTACGGCGGGGGAGACGGGAATAAGCTGCGTCCTCGGGTCAATCCCGGCGCTCATGCAGCTTTTAAATACGGTTGGAAATTCTTCGTCGAAATGCGCGCCAATGGCGGCGCGGCAATCCAGATAAGGTTGCCGGCCGGATTTGATCTCCGCAAAAATCGCGCGCGCGACATCATCGCGCGGCGCCAGCTCCCCTTGTTCGTGATAGCGGTGCATGAAACGCACGCCATCAGAATTGGTCAGGATCGCGCCCTCCCCGCGCAAGGCTTCCGTTGCGAGCGGTGCCGGGTCGCGGCCAATATCAATTGCAGTCGGGTGAAACTGTACGAATTCCATATCCCGCATTTTAGCGCCCACTACGGCGGCCATGCCGAGCGCGTCACCCCGTGCTGTTTTTGGATTAGTGGTCACAGAGAACAATCCGCCCACACCGCCTGTCGCCATGACCGTGATATCCGCTTCAATACCGAGCAACGCCCCGTCATCATTTCGCGCCAGAGCACCGGCAATGCCGCCATGGTTGTCGGTCAGAAGGCTCTCCGCCCGCCAGCCAATAAGCCCAGTGATGTGATCAGCAGCCTGCGCCTTTTCAACCATGATATTAATAATTTCGCGCCCCGCAGTATCGCCCTTCACCCGCGCCACACGCGGCATCGAATGAGCCGCTTCCAAGGAGAGATAGAGCCGTCCTTGGCTGTCCCGGTCAAACGGCACGCCCATCGCGGCCAAATCGTGGACACGCTCAGGGCCTTCCTCCGCGAGGATTTTGGCAATTATCGGATCGACCAAACCATCGCCCGCCGCAATCGTATCCGCAGCATGGCTCTCTGCGCTATCATCGGGGGAAAGCGCAGCGGCAATCCCGCCCTGCGCCCAAGCCGAGGCTGCGCCAACAGAGGAACGCCGTGATGTCAGCACAAAAACAGGACGCGGCGCGAGTTTCAGCGCCAAATAAAGTCCAGCTAAGCCTGCACCGACAACCAGAACCGCCCCTGACGGCAGGCGTTTTGTGTCGAGTGAAGTCGACAAACTTATATGACCTTCACGTCTTCTTGGGGGAGTTTAGGGTCGAAATAGCCAAGCTTAGGGTCGAATTTGACGTTTATCATATCCATGACGGCTTTGTGGGCACGTTTACGCATTGCTTCGGGGACGAGCACCTCATTGCTCTCATCGCGCAGACATTCGTAAAGGTTCTCGAGCGTGATGCGCTTCATGTGGGGGCAAAGATTACAAGGGCGTACGAAGTCTGTTTCGGGGTTCTCCATCGCAACATTATCTGACATGGAACATTCAGTCAGCAGTATAACGTTTTTCGGTTTATTATCAGACACATAGTCTGACATCGCTTTGGTGGATCCAGTGAAATCACTTTCGGCGACAACTTCGGGCGGACATTCAGGGTGGGCGAGAACCACGACTCCCGGATGGGCTTCGCGCATCTCGCGCACATCATTGGCAGAGAATCGCGCATGAACCTCACAACGCCCGTGCCACGCAATGACTTCGATATCGGTTTGCTTTGCGACATTCTTGGCCAAGAACTCATCCGGCAACATGATAACTTTTTTAACGCCCCACTCAGCCGCGATATGCTGGACAATCGCGACAGCATTAGAACTGGTGCAGCAAATATCCGACTCAGCTTTCACATCCGCCGATGTATTTACATAAGTCACGACGGGAATGCCCGGAAAGCGCTCTTTAATCAGCTTAATATCATCGCCCGTAATAGACGAGGCCAACGAACACCCCGCCCGCATAGACGGGATAAAAACACGCTTTTCAGGGCACAGAATTTTGGACGTTTCGGCCATAAAGTGCACGCCGCCTTGGATAATTATATCCGCGTCCGTTTTTGTAGCTTCAATCGCCAATCCAAGCGAGTCGCCTGTATAATCACCAACCAGACCAAAAATATCAGGCGTCATATAGTTATGCGCCAAAATCACGGCGTTTTTCTGCTTCTTCAGCGTATTAATCGCGTGAACGAGCGGGGCATAGGCTGGCCATTCAAACTTTGGAATAAAGTCTTTTACGCTTTCATAGAGATGATCGGTCGCGGCTTTGACTTCATCTGTATAAGCCAATTCGCTAGCCGGAATATCTGGAACAGCGCAGACGCCGTTTTCGACTTCGAGCGTTTGCCCTATCCAACGACCATTTTCCCAGTTGATGAGTTCTTTACCCATGAAATTTTGACCTCCGACTCTGTACGAAGCCTATATAGGATGGCTCTTACAGCGATGCTATTGAATAACGCCTATAAAAAAGGGAAAGCAAAAACGGACAAACCGCCGATCAATCCAATTAAAATACCCATAGTACTTATCCGCGAGGCAGGTAACTTCATGCGGATGGCTCGGTATCTGCCGATATATCCTGAGACTAACGCAATTAAAGCCCCGATAAGCGCCCACATCTGTATAGCTAAAATGGCCATACCGGCACCATCAGAAAAAGCATCGGTGGACAGACCGTAAAACAGGTAAATCACGCAAGACACTGCGATGAGGGCCCCAACGCAAGTCAAAATATTGATGAATGTCCGCATGGTCTCTTCCTTTGCTCACAAAGTTTTAGCTTTAGGGCTTTTGACTCTAGGAGCTTTATTTTACCGGCTTGCTGTCGCGCCATTGGCCCGCGTAAAATTTGCGACCATCGGGATAATAGGCCGTACCATAGCCGTTAAAGGCCCCATTTTCAAATGACCCGATATATTTCTGTCCATTGGAGAAATAATAGGTTCCATTGCCGTGGCTTTGACCGTCGAGATGATTACCGACATAAACCCATCCATCCGCACTGTAATAAGTGCCATACCCGTTCGGTTCGCCATTTTCATGCGCCCCGCTATATTTGTCGCCACTGGCATAGTAATTTGTTCCATGGCCCGAGGGTTGGCCATCTTCAAACTGGCCTTCATATTTATTGCCATTGGCGGTGAGATAAAATCCCTCGCCTTGTTTTTTGCCTCGAAAAAACTGCCCGGTATATTCGTCGCCCGCATTCCAGACATAAGTCCCGCGACCATGGGACTCAGTCTTTTCATGCTGCCCGTCATAGAAACTACCATCTGCATTCACGAAAAGGCCGATACCGTTCACGCAATTACCTTCGAGACACCCTTTCTTTCCGAGTATTTTATATTCCATAGCTTTCGCCATACGGTCTTGCGACTCTTGTTGAATAACTACCGCATTCGCCATGATATTTTGAATATCTGTTGGCGTGAAGCTCGGCTTTTTATCCGGCGCTGTTTGTGCCTGAACAGGAAGCGTAAAACTCAATCCAAGAGTTGCGATTATCGCGAGAGTAAACGTCCTCATGCCACTTTCCTCACAAAAACCGCCCCTGCGGAATAGCCTGCACCAAAACTGCAAATTAATCCGGTCTCGCCATTTTCGAAATCAGCACTATGTTTGTGAAAAGCAATAATCGACCCAGCAGAAGAGGTGTTGGCATATTCATCCAACACAACAGGCGCTTGTTCAATTGCGACATCTTTCCCGAGGACTTTTTTAGCAATCAGTACATTCATATTGAGGTTAGCTTGATGGAGCCACATACGTTTTAAATCATGCGGATCCAAACCATTGGCCTCGCATTCCGCTGTGATCATTTTGGCAACCATCGGCACAACCTCTTTGAAAACGCTTCGGCCATTTTGGACGAATAATTTATCCGTCAACCCTTTCCGACCACGCTCCCCATTCAGGCCGTCATCCTCAGGCGCGCAATGATTTAGGAAACCGAAGTTATTACGGATATTATTAGAAAACTGCGTCACCAATTTTGAACCGATGATTTCCCAGTGGGCGGCAGGCGCAATGTCATCGGACTCGACCAGTATTGCGGTTGCCACATCCCCAAAAATGAAGTGGGCGTCACGATCTTTGAAATTCAAATGCGCTGTGCATATCTCAGGATTCACGACCAACACGGATTTTGCTTGCCCGCCAACAATAAGCCCTCTCGCAGTTTCAAGCCCGAATGTCGCCGATGAACACGCCACATTCATATCAAAGGCAAACCCCGACGTCCCCAAGAGGGACTGAACTTCGACGGCAACGGCTGGGTAGCCTCTCTGCAGATTGGAACAGGCCACAATGACAGCGCCAACCTCTTCCGGTTTACGTCCTACTTTCTCCAAAGCCTCACGCGCCGCATTGGCTGCGATCTCGGCCAGGATAGACGGCTCTTCATCGGAACGCGCCGGAATGCGCGGCGCCATGATATTTGGATCCAAAATTGGGTCCTTGGAAATAACATAACGCGACTTCACGCCGGAAGCTTTTTCGATAAATTCAGCGTTAGAATAAGTTAGGGGCAGCTTGGTTCCGTCTTCAATTTCTACCGCATTATCTGCATTCCATTTATCGACATAGGCATTGAAACTCTCCACGAGTTCTTCATTTGAAATAGAATCTTTGGGTGTCCAAAGACCAGTCGAACTGATGACGGCTTTCATGCCTGTTCCTCTTATGATTTCGATAGGCTTACAGCTATGCAACGTTACGCTTATAGAGTTCAAGACTTATTACAGGACGGCCCCATCTCGCCCGCATTTTTGCGACCTGTTTTGCGACGTATTTTACAGCACCCTTACCCAAATTATCACCTTGTTAACCATACCATTTAAACGGATTTTGAGATTGCTCCACTATGCTCACCCCAAATTTGGGAAAAGTGACATGTATATTTCAGCGAGAGACCGGTTAAGATTACTCGCGGGTGCCAGTGCGCTCGTACTCTCTGCCTGCGGCGGAGGCGGGGGGTCTTCCTCAGCGCCAAGTGCAGGGTCGCCTCCGCCTCCTCCCCCACCGCCTCCCCCTCCCCCGCCGCCCGTAACTCAGGCGCCTGCGGAGGGATTACTGCGGAACAAATATAACAATAATTTTGCCGTCGGTGTGGCGCTCAAGAGCTTCCAATTGGGCGATACGGATTTATCGGGCAATCTGACCAAATCACAATTTAACAGCCTTACGCCCGAATTCGAATTAAAACCTGACATCATTGCCCCCACCGAGGGTGTATTTAATTTTGAGGCTGCTGATACGCTCGTCGATTGGGCAATTGCACAGGGCATGCAAGTGCGTGGTCATGCATTGCTATGGCACGAAGCAACGCCCGCCTATTTCCTCCAAGGGGATCGCGATCAAATTAGGGCGCGCTTAGAAAATTACGTCACGACTGTTGTAGATCATTTCAAAGACCGGATTCAGGTGTGGGATGTTGTTAATGAAGTTGTCTCCGTTGATTTATTCAATGGCGATAATGGTATTGGCCCCGATCGCCGCTCTAATTGGTTCGATGCCGTCGGTAATGCCGATTATTTAGATTGGGCCTTTACAGCGGCGAGAGCGGCAGACCCGAATGCGCTATTATTTATCAATGATTATGAAACGGAAAACCCGCAAAAACGGGCTTGGCTGTTGGAAATCGTACAGCGCCTAGTTGACCGCGGCGTGCCGATTGACGGTATCGGGCATCAGTTCCATTTACAGCTCGATACGGTGGCTGATTTAGCTCTGGAAGCCATTGATGACGTAGACAATCAGTTTTTGGGCCTCATCAATCATATTACGGAAATGGATGTTAACTTCTATAATAATCCAGGGTCTTGCTGGGAGACTCAAACGAATTGCGAAGCCGATTTAGGCCCCGTCGCTCCGACAGACCGACTGGCGACACAGGCGCAATTAATGCGGGATTTATTCAACGGATTTGTATCGCGGTCTTCTGTTGAATCTGTGACAATGTGGGGCGTGGTTGATAGTGATAGTTGGTTGAATGTTGTCCCTGTAGAACGCTTTAATTATCCTTTATTGCTTGACCGGGACGGCAATCCGAAACCCGCTTTCCTTGCGATTACGGATGATAATTACGAAATCCCAACTTAGCTCTCCACAAGGCGCTCAAGACTCTAAAAGGCAAGGCGGATCGCTCTCCTTGCGTTTTTTATCTCGCACGCAATCAACATATTTCTCCATCGGTGTCGCTTCGCGCTCGTATTGAGCCGGTTCAGCTTGGGCCGGCATATCCAATAGAGAGGCGCATCCGCTCATAGCTATGCTTAGGCAAATAACACCCAAGCCATTCACGGTCATGTCTTTCATTCTTGCGCCCTCCTAAATACACCGCGTATCGCGGCAAGCCTCATAAGCATGACAGTCTGTGCTATGGTCATTCACCATGCCGACAGCCTGCATGAAGGCATAAACAATAACAGGCCCGACAAATTTAAAGCCGCGTTTTTTCAGATCTTTTGACAACGCCTCAGAGGCGTCCGTTTTGACGGGCGCGTCACTAAACTTATCCCATGCATTTTGAACGGGTTTACCCTCAACAAAACCCCAAAGATAATCTGAGAAATTAATCCCTTCTACATCCCGCATTTTAATAAATATTTGCGCGTTTATGATAGCCGCATTGACCTTAAGTTTTGAGCGTATAACGCCTGCATCCGCCAAGAGGCGCGCTCTGTCCGCATCCGTATAGTGGGCAATTATATCCGGATCGAACCCGTCATAGGCTTTCAGCATATTATCCCGTTTTCGCAAAATCGTAATCCACGCGAGTCCTGCCTGTTGGCCATCTTGAATTAATTTCGAAAACAAAGCTTTTTCATCGTAAATCGGCCGCCCCCATTCCTTATCATGGTAATCACAATAGAGCGCATCATTTGGTGGCACCCAACCGCATCTTGGCCGAGACGGGTCATGGTCGGGAAAACGCAGATCGGTTACGGTGTCGGCCATTTCATCATCTCCTGCTCGGTGATTTCCTCGTAGCGCGAGCGCCCCTTACTCCCGTCGCCTGAAATCCATTGCCAGTCCAGTTCCATCGCCAAAGGGCCTGTCTCTGTTTCAATGAAATCCGCAATCGCCTTTCCGGCTTTCAGTTCATGCTCCGTGGTCAAGCAGTGGTAGAGCATTTCGCCTTGGCCCGCCGCATTGAACTTACCAATGATGTGACCTTCCCGGACATCACCTCCAAAATAATCGGCGTAGAACACCACGCCTTGTTGCCAGAAATGAAATCGCGTCTTGCCAGAGACAACGCCGTTTCCTGTATTCTCGACCGGTACGAAAACACGATTATCCAGTGACAGTTTTTTACGAGCCTTAACGGCACTCGCCGCACTCACAGAAATTTCTCCATCCCGATATTGGCGCGACTGTACACGGGATGCGGGCCTTCATGATTCACCGTCCAGCCATTACGAGCATAGAGGCGAAGAGCGGCGGCGTTCTTGGTGTTGGAGAGTAAAAACAAATAATTCAGCCCTAGCTCCTCCTTGGCGTAGCGCTCTGTCTCGGTCATCAAAATTTGTCCGACGCCCCGCCCGCGAAAAGTCCCATCCACAGCCATTTTGGTTAGCTCATATCGGCCATCCTCATGTTTTTTGAGCGCGACCGCGCCGGCGACCGCATCTCCGATATGAGCAGAGAAAACCTGATTGCCGTTTTGAATATAAATCTCAGGATGGGCGACCATGAGCTTATCCGACTCTTCCATAAAATGCAGATCTTTTATCCATTCCGCATTGAGCGCAGCGAAACGCGGCAAAGCCGACGGTTCATTCCGCTTTATAATCACATCGAATTGTTCAGTGTTTTTGGCCATCGACCGAGTCCATTATTTTGACCTCTACATCATTAATCGTGGGCGTGGTTTCAGCCGCTTGCCAACGGTCCAAACGCACCAAAGCGATGCCCATTTGGCCGTGCACATACAGAACATCACCAATGACCCGCGTGCCCGCCTTGATACGGTCACCCGCCTGCGCTGCGCCGTTCAAAATAAGCCCGCGCATTCGTTTTTTGACAATCGTCATACGCTTCATACGCGAGACGACCTCTTGGCCGACAAAACAACCTTTTTGAAAATCGACTCCGTTCATCAAATCCATATTGGCATCAGCGGGGAAAACAGAAACGGTTTCAAAATCCCATTCACTGTCCACAACACCCAGAGACAAACGATGCGCATTGTAATCCCCCAAGCCGTCAATAGCATCCGTCGTCAATAGGCGTTGCCCCAATGACGTGTGGCGCGGGTCGGCGTGCCCGACTTCGCCTTCGCCGTCCCACAATGCGTAGACATGATAATCTTCGCTCACATCAGCAATTTCAATCGGTGCGCGGAGACGGTACATTTTCAAACGCTTGAAAAGACCGGCTTGAAATTTGGGGGGCATATCCAGAAACAAATCGCCGGCATGTTTCGTGACAAAGAAGTCGGCAATAATTTTTCCCTGCGGCGTCAATAACGCTGTAAAGGTTAAGTCGCTTGTAAGTGAGTTCGTGACAATCCCCTCAAGCCAAGGCTCCACCCCATCTCCGGAGAGTTTCAAAATAGACCGATTCAAAGCAGTGATAGGCATAAGCCAGTTAAACACGATTTGGGAAATGGAGCAATCAACCATCCGCGTGACCCACCATCCGCGTGACCCAGTAGGGTCTGCCGCAAAGCGGAACGCGCGGATGCGTTCTCCAAATTGTGCAGCACCCAAGTTTTCTTTCCCACTCGCCATCTAGGGCTAAGCCTTCCCAACGTTCTTTGCCTGTAAATAGGACAGCCCGCGTGGTGACCTCTACGATGGGAGACCAAGAGTAGTAA
>CAZMEN010000086.1:0-9881 GCA_964565335.1 uncultured Algimonas sp.
GCTAAGATATTGGCGAAAATTAAGTCAAATCGCGCATTTTTTAATTCGGGCGACCCAAAGCCATCGGCTCTGAAGGCCGCAATTTTCGCGTCCACACCATTGATGCGTGCATTTTCTTTTGTGACATCGACGGCATCTTGATCAATATCACTCGCCAGAATGCTGGTCTCAGCAAGCGCTTTCGCCGCCGCAATTGCCAATATCCCCGCGCCGCAGCCTAAATCTAAAACTGTTTCAGGGGTTGTGCCTGATTGAATAAGCGTATCGAAAATGACCAAGCAACCCTTTGTGGTACCGTGGTGCCCTGTACCGAAGGCCATCCCGGCATCGATGAGGATGGGAAACTCTGTGCCATCAGGGATAGCGTCTTTGTCATGTGAGCCATGAACGAAAAAACGTCCCGCAGGAACTGGCGCCAGCCCTGATTGAGTTTGACTGACCCAATCCTGATCTTCGAGAAAGGTGACTGTTCCTCCCACAATTTTCTGGGCGGCTTCTGCTTCTGATTGGGCCGCATAGAGCGCTTGAACTGTCATCAAATTTTCTGATGAGTCTGTTGGTTCAATGATAGAGACGGCCAGAGCGTCTTCTGTCTCTAAAAACCCTAAGGTTTCCGCCGCTTTAAACGCCTCTTCGGACGGGGCCTCAAGAGAGACTTGCCAAACACCTGTCATAATTTTTCTATTTCTTGTTCGTGAAAATGACGCCGCATCCGTCAATTTTGACATCGCGCCCGCGCGCACCGCACAACATATATTCCATAATACGGGGCTGCTGAACATGACCATTATGCGCGAAGAGAGGGTCTACGAAACTTTTTACGAGAGGAATTAGCGGTTGGGCAAATTCGACACGCATATCAATAACATTAAATCCCAGTGTTTCCACCAAGCGCCGACGGTCAAATGTGTCGAATCTTGGTCCGACATGATCTGGATCAATTTTCGAATTCTTGTAAAGTTGTTCGTAAAACGGCACCAGTTCATAGGTCAAAAAGTCGTTGATTTCCGAGAACGCGACAAAAGTCGGGCGCTCTGTAGCATTATAATTTGAGGGCTTAAATGGATCGTTGCGCGAAATGTCTGAGAGACTCAGAAGAGGAATTTGGTTTGCCAGCATAAAGACCTGCGTGCTTCTAATCATAGCGTCATGGACCGTCTCTTGATTGTCAGTCATAACTTCGCGAATGAGGTCCAGAGCGATTTTAGAGCCTAGGGACTCGGCGACGAACGCGAAAGGGTCAGTTTCAATCGTTGTTCCATTCGCAAGTTCACAGGCGCGGTCATAATTTATTTTATGGCCCAGATTAGAGAAACTAACGCCCGCCGCATCAAGCGAAGCAGCGCACATAGCCCCGCGAATAGCCGAACGAATTTCATTTCCCGCTGGCCCGAGATACATGACCGCATCGGAGAAACCAAAATTGACAAGCTTGTCTTTTAGGCTACGATTGACCCCCTTACGTAATGCCGCAAAGGAGCTACTCTCACCATTTGAATCATCCTGGCCGACATGGGCGTATTGGAGACTGTCCCACATCAATTCATCCCAGAAGATACGATAAATAACATATTCTAAATCATTGCCGACGGGCATCACTTGTTTGTCCATGCAAACTAAAGTGCTCAGTTCCAAATTCCGACCTGGGATAGAGGTATTGTAAATTTTTGGGTCGGATTCTTCTATTAATATATGGTTGAGCGCTGATTTGTCTTCGTCATTTTCATCACGACCGCACAAAGAACTGACGGCTTTTTCAGGAGTTTCAAGATTATAGGCCGTCGCTACGCCTTGGATAAAACTATTGGCTAAAGGCTTATCCTCCCGATTTTCTACCCATCCAATACCGTGCAGGAAAATAATATTGACTCGTTTGACGTCTGTTCGCGGGGCGCGTTTTGCGAGATACTCTAACCCTTCAAATTCACCTTCGCCGCTGGCCTCGGCCGAGAGGGAATTGATTTCTAACACATTGAACTTTGTCGATGCGCAGGCGCTCACCGAAAGAGAGAGTAATAAATAACAAATAAAGCGCATCATATTCAGACCCGTTCTACAAATCCGTCGAGGACGTTTTTATCACCGGCTTTCTCAAAAGTGACAGCGAGTTTATTGCCGTCGGATGAAGTGACGCGTCCATAGCCAAATTTTTGATGAAATACACGATCTCCGACCTTATAGGCACTTTGTTTTTTCTTGGCTGGACGGCGAATGGCGTGACCTTCGATATCCTTCGGGCCTCTACCAAAGCTCTTTCCCTTATTAGCCTCATAGCGTTTCCACCCTGGTGAGCTAGTCCGGTTGCTTTGTGCGGATTCAAAACTGGCCGAAAATTCGCGGGCGACACCTTCGGCGATACGGTTTTTCTGAGAATATTGCCCAGACTCACCTTCTACATCAACATGTTGAACGGGCAGTTCGTCGATGAAACGAGAGGGAACACTGGATTGCCAAGACCCATAAATTTGTCGATTGGCGGCGAAATATATTTTAGCTTGTTCGCGTGCACGAGTGATACCGACATAGGCGAGGCGGCGTTCTTCTTCCAATCCTGCCAATCCATTTTCATCTATACTCTTTTGGCTTGGGAACACACCTTCTTCCCATCCGGGTAGGAAGACGAGTGGAAACTCCAGACCTTTGGCGGAGTGGAGCGTCATTAAAGAAACTTCGTCCTCTTGCGGGCCTTTTTCAACATCTAAAACCAAGCTGACATGTTCCAAATAGGCGTCGAGCGTATCAAACTCACCCATGGCTTGAATTAATTCTTTTAGGTTTTCGAGGCGTCCTGCGGATTTGGCGTCTTTATTATCTCGCCACATTTGGGTGTAGCCGCTTTCATCCAAAATACGTTCTGCGATTTCTGTGTGGCGTATATCTTTAGCCTCTGCGCGCCAGCGGTCCACATCCAAAATAAAGGCACGGAGGGCGGTTCGGGCTTTGCCGCGAATCTCGTCGGTTTTGGTTATTTCTCGCGTGGCCGCCTCCAGACTAATTTGCATCATCCGCGCTGCGGTTTGCAATTTCTGTATCGTTGTCGCGCCAATGCCGCGTTTGGGCGTGTTGACGATACGTTCAAAGGCAAGATCATCTGTGTCTGATTTTAAAACCCGCAGATAAGCATGCGCATCGCGAATTTCTTGTCGTTCGAAGAATCGCGGGCCACCTATAACGCGGTAGGGAAGACCAAGTTGGATGAAGCGTTCTTCAAAACTCCGCATTTGGCGCGAGGCGCGCACCAAAATTGCAATATCATTATATTTCCGGCCTTTACTGCGCCAGTTTTCTATCTCGCCTGAAATGATACGTGCTTCGGCAGGGGCATCCCATACACCCGTCACCGTAACTTTGTGACCGCCACTATCCTCGGTCCAAAGCGTTTTCCCGAGGCGGTCTTGATTGGAAGCGATGAGGCCCGAAGCCGCACCGAGAATGTGTTCCGTGGAGCGGTAATTACGTTCAAGTTTGACAACTTTTGCGCCAGGAAAATCTTTTTCGAAACGCAAGATGTTGTCCACTTCTGCGCCGCGCCATCCGTAAATGGATTGATCGTCATCCCCGACTACGCACAGGTTTTGTGAGCCTTGCGCCAAAAGGCGTAACCAGAGATATTGGCAAACATTCGTATCCTGATATTCGTCCACCAGAATATACTTAAATTTCTGATGATATTTTTTGAGGATATCCGGATTTTCCGTAAACAATGTCAAATTCAAGAGCAAAAGGTCGCCAAAATCGCAGGCGTTCAGAACCTTCAAGCGGTCTTGATAGGTTTTATAAAGTTCAGCCCCTTTACCATCGGCAAATTTAAAAGCTTCATTGGAATTGAGCTTTTCGGGTGTCAGCCCTTTGTTTTTCCAGCCGTCTATTAGCGCGGCAAGATAGCGCCCTGTCCAGCGTTTTTCATCTATGTCTGCGGCTTTGATAACTTGTTTCAAAAGACGGATTTGATCGTCCGTATCCAAAATGGTGAAACTGGATTTCAATCCGACCAGCTCAGCATGAATACGTAGAATTTTTGCTGCGATAGAGTGGAATGTGCCTAACCATGGAAGCCCTTCGACTTGCTGACCGATAATATTCCCGACTCGTTCACGCATTTCCCGTGCAGCCTTATTGGTGAATGTCACCGAGAGTATTTGGCTTGGATAAGCGCGGCGCGTCGTGAGGATATGTGCGAGGCGGCAGGTTAAAACCCGGGTTTTACCGGTTCCGGCACCAGCCAAGACAAGAAGGGGACCATCAATGGTCAGAACGGCTTCAGATTGCTCCCTGTTCAGGCCTTCGAGGTAATCCGCATTTCCGCCTGATTCAAACCTTTGAACAGGCATGGCGCGCTCGGAAATTGACCGAGTGCCAGTTGGCGGCGGAGCCGGTTGAAAAGAATCAGCGGAAGACATGACGGGAACATAGGGGCAACCTTCGCCTTTGGCTATGGTCGAACTGTAGCGGGTATATTTTTGCAAGTTGGGGAGTGTCCAATGACAGTCTAACGAGTGTTACCGTCTCTCAGCTACGATTTGGCGAGTTTTCGCTCAGAATTTTCCGTGACGAATTGGGCGGCCGCGATATTGTCCACATTGACGAAAACGATTTCTTCAGTGGACACAATCTCTTGTTTGGCCTGGTGTCGTTTTTCTGTGCATTGATTAAGAAGTTCGTTTCAGCTTGTAATTTTTCTGCAACCCGTCAAGAATTGATAAGAAGAGGAGAACGATATGCACAATTTGGTAAGAGTGTTGTTTGGGCTTTTAATTTTAACTTTTCACGCCCCAAACCTGTATGCGCAGGACGGGGATGAAATCATTGTCACCGCGTCTCGTATTGAGAATACACCCAGTGTTTATTACACTCGAAAAGGTGATTTCTTACTGTTACAGGTCAATATAGAGAGTGACGCCCGCGATGCAGCAGAAAGACTTTCTGAGTTAGAAAAAACAATCTCTGAATTTGAGAAAGCGTCCCGTACAGACCCTCTGATAGAACTTTCATTTATTGATGAATCAGATTTTGTGCGTGTTCTCACGCCTGCCTTATATGATGATGCTATCGGGTTCGGTAGCCGCCCTGATACATCCGTAGCTCGCATTCAAGTAAAAACTCCTATTCCTGAAAATATCTCAGATGCTTTCGCATTGTCACGCAAGCTCATTAGTTTTGCCGGATCGGTAAAAGAAACAGGCCGGGTTTCCATTTCAAATGATGAAGAGGTTACAATATCAGTCGTCAATCCAATGCAATACAGAAAAGACGTGGTGAAAGTTATAACAGATGACATAAATTCTGTAACAGCTGCGCTGGGGTCAACTTATCGCGTTATCTTGTCAGGTTTGGATAAACCTATGAAAACATTTAGAAGCGGCGATCTGAGCCTCGCATTCTATTTGCCGTATGAATACACGATTATCCCGGATACGTTAACGAGCTACCATATTCTTAATCAGGAAGATTATTAGCGCGCTTAACCGTTAGGAGAGCCCATACCCGCAAATGAGAGGCAAGGTTTCTCCCTTTATCTTCTTCTAAACGCCTATCGTCTTGGGCTTGAATGAATTTCGCAAAACTGTCACCTGACTGTTTGACGTGACTATCAATAACGGCCCAAAACTCTACTTCGAGCGCAAGAGATGTTTGATGCCCGTAAAGTGAGACAGAACGCTTTTTAAGGCTCATCGGTCTTACTATCCGCCGCGCTTGATGCCTCTAATTTATGGGCATCCAATTTCGTTTGGAGCTTTTCCGCTAATTTAGCCTTCTTATCTTTATGAATCTTTTTCTGACCAAAGCGCGCGCGATTCTCTGCCGCTTTGGCGTCCTTTTTGGCGCGTTTAACCGCTTTTGCCGCTTTGCCGAACTTTATGATATTGTCGTTCATTAACGCGGTTTTATCATGAGCTCTGGACGAACGACTTTGTCGAATTCTTTTTCAGAGACGAAACCCAAACGGACGGCTTCTTCGCGCAATGTTGTGCCGCGTTTATGGGCCGTTTTCGCGACGGTTGTGGCATTGTCATAGCCAATGGTCGGGGCGAGGGCGGTTACCAACATCAGGGAACGTCCCATCAGGTCGGCAATGCGGTCTTCATTGGCTTTGATGCCCGCAACGCATTTATCGGCAAAAGTTTTGGACGAGTCTGTCAGCAGTTTGATGGATTGCAGCATATTATATGCCATGACGGGCTTATAGACGTTCAACTCAAAATGACCTTGGCTTCCGGCTATGGACATTGTGGTTTGATTGCCCATCACTTGAGCGCAAACCATGGTTAAGGCCTCACACTGGGTCGGGTTTACCTTGCCGGGCATAATGGAGGAGCCAGGCTCATTCGCGGGGAGGGATAGCTCACCCAAGCCTGAGCGAGGTCCGGAACCTAAAAAGCGGATGTCATTGGCGATTTTAAACAGGGAGGCCGCGACTGTGTTAAGGGCGCCATGGGCTGAGACATAAGCATCATGGGCCGCCAAAGCTTCGAATTTGTTGGGCGCCGTTTTGAATGGCATTTTTGTATATGAGGCCACTTCTTCAGCGAAGGCTTTGGCAAAACCCGGTTTTGCATTCAGGCCTGTGCCGACTGCAGTGCCGCCTTGTGCGAGTGGGTGCAGCTCCTTCAGCCCATTTTGAACACGCCTAATACCCAAGTCGAGTTGGGCGACATAACCTGAGAACTCTTGTCCTAATGTAATGGGTGTGGCGTCTTGGGTGTGCGTACGGCCGATTTTGATGATTTTCTTAAATTCCTGTGCTTTGTCATTCAGCGCATTGCGAAGATATTGAAGCGCCGGAAGCAAGCTGTGATGAATTTCTTCTGCCGCCGCAATATGCATAGCCGTTGGGAATGTATCGTTTGAGGATTGGCTCTTATTTACATGATCATTGGGGTGAACCGGATCTTTTGAGCCAATTTCGCCGCCAAGAATTTCAATGGCCCGGTTGGAGATGACCTCATTGGCATTCATATTTGATTGCGTACCTGACCCGGTTTGCCAAACAGAAAGCGGAAAATTATCGTCCAGTTTGCCTTCAGCGACATCTTTGGCGGCCTTAACAATCGCATTGGCACGTTTAGCATCTAAATTTTTGAGCGATTTATTAGCTTTGGCCGCACTCATTTTTATAATGCCGAGCGCACGAATGAGTGCGGGCGGCATGGTTTCAACCCCAATTGGGAAGTTGATTAGAGAGCGGGCGGTTTGCGCGCCGTAATACTTATCGGCAGGAACTTTTAACTTGCCAAAGCTGTCAGATTCAGTGCGGGTTTTATTGGACACGTTGGAACTCCGTAAAGAGAGAAAATAGAGCGATTGAGATTAAGGCAAGGGCTAAGCTGGCAAAAAAAGATTTTAGGTAGAGTGAGTCGGTATCAATAAAAGACACCTCAACTCCCATAAGATGAATGGCGGCAGGTAGGAAGACAATAAACTGGATTGCGTAAGCCAAACCTTTGGAAATTTTTGCAAGTGGCGTCAGGGAGGCAAAATCTAAGGAGAAATATATAAGCCCAAAACGATACCGACCAATGAAATGCGTATTCATTAAGTAGATTACTTTTTGCGGAAAGAGTCCAAGCTGACGACATTCGCCGCTTCATCAGGTTCTGCGTCGCCTGAGGCGTCTTTTGGTTTATCCGACTTCTTTGCAGATTTGGACGGTTTGGGTGTCTTCTTGCCAATGTTCTCTGTCACCGTGTTATTTTCGTCGCCTTTGATAGGGCGGATTTCGTGCGTTTTATTGGCAGGAGGCTCCATTTCCGCAGGCGGGTCAAATTGTAGGGCAAAGCCAACGCTCGGGTCGTGGAAACGTGTGATGGCGTGATAGGGGACTTTTAAATATTTAGGGATGCCGCCGAACTTCAATGTGACTTCAAATTCTTCGGCATAAGCGTTGAGGTCCCAAAACTGATGTTCCAAGACAATGGTAATCTCTTCGGGGTACTTTTCAGCCAGACCTTGGTCGATTTCCACACCCGGGAAACGGGTTAAAAACGTGATGTAAAAATGATGTGCCCCAGGTAGGCCGTCTTCGCGTATGACGCGCCTTACGGCATCTCTGACTACACCTCGTAATGCGAGTTGTGTCATCTGATCATAATTCATCAGGTCTTGGCTCATACCATTACCCTAGACCTCTTATTACAAATATCAACCTGCGTTTCAGGCGGTGCGGTGTTTTATTTATGTTTTCTCCAACTGTCATCGACATGTTATGGAATGGGAATATGGCTTATTCTCCACCTGATTTTTCTGAACGTTATGATGACAAAGGTCGGTTCATTCCGCCTCATGCCAAACCTCTGACAGGGAAGGAGGGCTTCATCAGTGCGGCTTGGACATTTTTACGAAACCCAATTGAGGGATTCGGGCCTCTAGCCTATTCGCAGCCTATAGTTAGTGTTCCGAGTTTTGGGAAAAAGCTGCATGTAATTACTGACCCCGAAGGCATGCGTATCGTTTTGGCAAAAGAGGCGAGCAAATTTACTAAGACCGCGATTGATGCGCGCATTCTAGGGCCAGCCACGAAAGAGGGCTTGCTTTCTGTGCATGGAGAGCAATGGAAACGCCAAAGGAAAAGCGTCGCGCCGATGTTCCGGCAACGCCATATGGCGGATTTAGCGCCTGTAATCACTGAAGTGCTCAAGGAGTTTTGCGCTAAAGTAGACGCAAATCCCGATATAGAACTAAACGTGGCTATGGCGGATTTGACGTTTGATATACTGGCCAAAGCTTTATTGGGGGACCCGCAAGGAGTCGATCGGGAACGGTTGAAATTTGCAACACGCAAAGTGGTGACGAGCGCCGGAACATTGCGGCCTGACGATCTTGTACCTTGGCCCCGTTGGGTGCCGCGCCCGATTATGCCGTCAGGGTCACGGGCTTTAAAAATTCTGAAACAAGCGGCGGGTGATTTGCTGGAGGCAAGGCGGGAACTGCCCGTCAAGGACGATTTAGTGAGTCTATTGATTTCGGCGGGGCAAGATGAAAACGGTGAAGGCCTGAGCAGGGGTGAACAACGCGATAATTTGATTGGTTTTTTCATCGCCGGTCACGAAACAACGGCGCTGACGTTGACGTGGGCATTATATTTAGTTGGAAGTCATAAGCCGACTGTGGATCGTATCCGCGAAGAGGTCGTTGCTCTGTGCAGTGATAATGACATAACATATAAGGATATTTCTTCATTGACATTCACCCAAGCGGTTATTGACGAAACCATGCGGCTCTACCCGCCAGCGCCGATGCTCAATCGCGAATGTCATGAAGCGACAACTGTGCATGGACGAGATATTGAGGTAGGCGACACTTTCCTGCTTTGTAATTATGTTATGCATCGAACGGAACGATTGTGGGACGAGCCTTTGGTGTTCGACCCGGCGCGCTTTTTAGATAACCCGTCGCTGAAATTCAAAGGCGCGCCTTACATGCCTTTCGGTGCGGGACCTCGAATCTGCGTTGGAGCCGCTTTTGCGACTATGGAAGCAGTTATGGCCCTTGCCACGCTTATTCGCGATTATGATGTAGAGATTAAAGAGGCCGCCTATCCGCGACCGCTTATGACAGTAACGTTACGGCCAGAGGGTGGTGTTCTGGCGAAATTTAAAAAACTCAAATAATCGAGTTGGGTTTTACTCTGGAACAATTTCCCCGCCAGAATCCATTAGTCTAAACAAAATATTTGTTTGTGTTTTGAACTCAATTTTTTCTGGCGTTTCATAAAGCGCTTGCTTTGCATATCTCGAAAGATTGCAGCTAAAAAAAACAAGATTAGATTGACTTGAGTGGTAAGTTTTAAAAGTGGTGAGTTTCTGTTGCCAGCTACCCACCGAAGCCCGCCTAACCGTCTGAAGGGTCAGGAGTTAAAGTCGGAATGTCCGAACAGCTTACGC
>CAZMEN010000087.1:0-9442 GCA_964565335.1 uncultured Algimonas sp.
TGCCTTGAATAAAGCGTGACGCGCCGACACCCACATAAACGACACCGCGCGCGCCCTCTTGGGCGAGACTGCGCCAGTCTTGCTCTGCATAGCCTTTGGCATCATGGCCTGTCAACAGGCTAACCGAAGAGTTCTTTCCGCGTGTTGTAAGAGACGCACCGATCTCAGCCGCTGCGCCCGCCGCTGCCGTGATTCCCGGAACAATGCGGAAAGGTACGCCCGCCTCGCGCAGGACATCAATTTCTTCGTCAGCGCGCCCAAATATGAGAGGATCGCCGCTTTTTAACCGCACAACGTGATGGCCTGCTTTCGCTTTCTCAATAATGAGAGCGTTGATTTCATCTTGCGATACTGAAGGGCCATGCGGCGTTTTTCCGACATAGATATATTCGGCTTCGCGGCGGCCCAATTCCAAAACGGACTGACTGACCAATCTATCGTAAATCACGACATCCGCACCATGCAGAGCTTGCTGCGCAGCAAAAGTTAGCAGGTCAGGATTGCCCGGCCCTGAACCGACTAAAGCGACTTGGCCAGCTTTTTCTTCCGATGGATTATTCAGTGTATTTTCAACAAGTTGCGTGAAGGACTTCGCTTCCATTCGCAAATGGGCCTCCAGTGTTTTGCCTGTAAATATTTTAGCCCAAAAAGTCTGCCTATCCGCTAAATCTGGTAAAACCGTTTTGACCTTGGCGCGCAAATTTTTCGTCAGTTTTGCCAAGCTCCCTAATGTACTCGGAAGGCGTTTTTCCAAATCGGCTTTCAACGCTCTGGCCAATCCCGGACTAGTGCCTTCCGTGCCGATACTGATAAGAACGGGCGAGCGGTCCACCAGAGCAGGCGTAATGAAGTCACAGGCAGATTTTTGATCGGCTGCATTCACCAACACACCTTTGGCCTGCCCCAGCAATGCAATATTTGCATTCACCGCATCATCTTCTGTAGCGGCATAAACAAGGCGAGCATCCTCGATATCGGCTTCAAGAAAGTCACGCTGAACATGGACGAGTTTACCCTGCTCCGCCCAGCGTTGAATTTCTGAACTAATGTCTTCTGCAACCACTTCCAATCGCGCTTCAGTTTTCACTAAAGTTCGCAATTTGGCCTCTGCCGCTTCGCCGCCTCCGATAATGCGTATCAGAGCGTTTTGTGTATCGACATGGATAGGGAGATATCGCATGGGGTGTCCGTCCGTGATGCTCTTATGGAAGAGCCTTGTCAAAATTGTGTGTTCTATATATAGAACGATTTGAACGAAATCTAGTCCGCGCCTTGAATAAAGTTTTTGGGCTTTATCACATTAACGCGATGAGATTTCTTAAAAGCGATAAAAGGCAGGCATACAATATGGCTAGACAAAAACGTCAATTCTGCCCTGAGACCGAGGCTCTATCAGAAAAACTCGGCCAGACAATATTACGCTTGCGGACAGCGGATAAATTGTCATTGGGCGATCTATCCGAAATGTCAGGCGTGGCGAAGTCCATGATTAGCCAAATAGAGAAGAATGAAACCAACCCTTCTTTGGCCACACTCTCCCGCCTCAGCTTGGCTCTGGGAACGAGTGTCGAGGCCATGGTATCCAATGATGACGACCATGACGCTCTGGTTGGAAAGCTCTACATAAAGGATATTCCGCTTTTGAAAAGTGAAGACGGGCTCTGCGAACTCCGCATCATCGGTTCAATAGAAACCGTGCAATGGCTACAATGGTATGACTTCAAGGCAGAGCCGGGCGGCGTCTTGGAAAGCTCCCCTCACCCTGATGGCTCTATAGAAAATTTAAGCGTTTTAACGGGGCAAATTACCGTTCAGGTGGGACAACAAAGCTGGCCTGTCAAAGCGGGAGAAACATTACGCTATAAAGCGGACAGAGATCATAAACTGACGAATACAGGAAGCGTTCCGGCCCATGCCACAATGGTCAATATTCTAGCGCACTTGGTTCGAAATTAATCTGAAGACCCGCACACGGTGAAAGCAGTCTTGCGCAATATAGAAACTCCGTTATTGAGCCTTTAATATGACGTATCACTCGCATTTGAATAAAAACGTATCCGCCAGTTTTGATGAGGCTTTATTGGCCTCATTAGCACCCGATGGCGGACTGTGGATGCCGGACAGCCTGCCTCATTTTTCGCCGGATCAGACAGCGAAAATGGCGGCCCTGCCGTTTTGGGAATGCGCCGCGGAATTAGCCCGCTTTTTCGTTGATGGAGCCATTGATGATGATGCTCTGCGGGCTCTATGCGAAGATGCCTATAATTTTCCTATTCCGATTAAGACCCTCGCGCAAAATACGCTTGATGTCGCCATGGCAGAAGATGACGATGAGTACATTCTTGAACTATTCCAAGGCCCAACATTGGCGTTTAAGGATTTTGCTGCGCGATTTATGGGGCGTTCAACCTCTCATTTAATGCAGGCTTCGGGCCAAACACGTACCATTTTGGTGGCAACCTCTGGCGATACGGGCGGCGCGGTGGGTGATGCCTTTTTAGGCCAAAACGGGATTAATGTTGTCATCCTGTACCCCGAAGGCGGCGTCAGTACCGTGCAGGAGCAACAGCTATGCACGATGGGGGATGAACACTCCAACGTTCACACGGTCCGTCTTCAAGGGTCTTTCGACGATTGCCAACAACTTGTCAAAGACGCGTTTGCAGACAGAGCCTTAAGCGAGGCACATAATCTGATGTCTGCCAATTCCATCAATGTTGGCCGGGTCATTCCGCAGAGTTTTTATTACTTCTGGACAGCCTTACAGATCAAAGCCGCCCATCCCGGGGTGCCGATTGTTTACAGTATCCCGTCCGGCAATCTCGGCAATTTAACTGGCGGCATCATTGCAAAACTTATGGGTGCGCCGATTGACCGTTTTGTTATCGGCAATAACACCAATGATCCCTTCGTGGATTATCTCAGAGATGGCACTTACCGCCCGCGCGCGTCGGTTCCAACGCTTTCAAACGCTATGGATATCGGGAAACCAAACAATTTCCCTCGAATTTTGAACTTATTGAAAGATGACTTTCAGGCTGTATCTGAACTGTGCTGGGGGGCATCTTTTTCTGATGAGCGAACGGAGCGGCATCTACGCCGGGTTTTCGCAGATACAGGCTACCTCATGTGTCCGCACACGACTGTCGGGCATTTAGCAATGGAAGCCTTTGCAAAGGATGTAACGCGCCCCTTTATCAAAGTCACCGTCGCCACGGCGCACCCGGCAAAATTCGCGGACAGTGTTGAACGCATCGTCGGCGAAACAATTCCGATGCCCGAGGCTTTAGCTTCATTGATGAATAAAGAAAAACGGGTCATGCCTCTCGCGCCGAATTTGAGTGCATTGAGAGGTTTTCTCGAGACTCTGTCAGTCTGATTTATCGTGAAGCTCTCCCGCATCGACTTTGAACATCGCTACAATGAAGGCTCGCTTCGCTTGGCCTTTATCGGAATGTCAAATATCGGAAAAAGCTACACGGCGAAACGCTTAGCAAAACAATTCAATTTCTCATTGGTAGAAATTGACCAGTTGATTTGGGAAACTTTGGGCTATTCAGATATGGGAGCTTTTGCGAATTGGCAGGGCCAGCCCTACAGCGAAGGTTATGCAGAACGCGAAACCCGCTCAATCGAACTTGAAACAGAAGCAACGTTAAGAGCCTTGAATACTGGCAAAGGCAATGTGATTGTCGATACGCCGGGCAGCGTGATTTATACAGGCGCGGAAACACTGAGGGAATTGAGAGAAACACACCTCATTATCTACATTTCAGCGTCGGATGCGCGAGTGGAGGGGTTGAAGGCGGACTATTTTAAAAACCCGAAACCGCTGATTTGGCAGAAATACTTTCATCAACGCGTAGGACAATCGTCCGAAGAGGCAATTTTGGAGTCCTACCCTGCCCTTTTGGAAGCGCGATCTAAGCAATACGAAGCCTTAGCGGATCAAACTCTGACCGATGACTTTGTTCTAGATGAGAAGACATCCGTTGAACAAATTTTTGAAGCCTTAAAGCCAGCCGTTTAGCAAACGTTCTTTGGCAAGATCTGCCAAAAGCTCGATATGATCAGGCCGCGAGTTTAGACACGGTACGGCCGTAAAGTTCACTCCCCCATGCTCCGTAAAGCTTTCATGGGCTTCAATTTTAATTTCTTCGAGTGTTTCCAAACAATCAGCGGCAAAGCCCGGCATAATGACTGCTATGTTTTTGATACCTTCGGCAGGAATTTTTTCGAGGGTTTTATCCGTATAAGGTTGCAACCAAGCTTTGGGGCCAAAACGGGATTGGAACGTTGTAAAAAGATAGTCCTCGGAGACGTCCATATGCTTGCGCATCAATTCCGTCGTCTGCAAACATTCCGCCTGATACGGGTCGCCCTTATCGACATAGCTTTGCGGCAGTCCGTGGTAAGAGGCCATCACGGCATCAGGTTTCCAATCCAGCGTTGCGAGGTGATCCTTCAGGCTATCTGCCAAGGCTTTGATATAACGGGGGTCATCATAATAATGACGCAGAAAGCGGATTTCAGGAACGTCCACGCGTTTCTTTATCGCCTTGGCGAGACCATCAAAAACGGAGGCCGTTGTGGCGCCCGCAAATTGCGGATAAAGCGGCAAAACGCCAATGCGCGTACACCCTTTGGCGACAAGCGAGTCAATGCCAGCCCCTATAGAGGGATTGCCGTAACGCATTGCAATCTCGACGACGACATCGTCGCCCAAAACGTTTTGCACGCCCTCAGCCTGTGCTTGTGTAACGCGAATAAGCGGCGCGGTATCAACTAGGTCTGACCGATCAGAAAACTCCGGCTCGTTCCAAATACTGGCATAGGCTTTGGCTGAACGCGCGGGCCGCGTCCGCAGAATTATGCCGTGCAAAATAGGACACCAAATCCAACGCGATGTGTCGACAACGCGTTTGTCATGAAGAAACTCGAAAAGATATTTTCGGGTCGCTTTCGCCGTCGGCGCATCAGGCGAGCCAAGGTTGACCATGAGTAATCCGGGTTTACTGACCATTATTTGCTCGTTTTCTAAATTAAACTGAGTTCATTGGGTTACATTCTAACTTCAAAGGCTCATCAGAGCCATTGACCTTGTAGTGCTATTGTTTACGAATAGAGACAATAAATAGCTTGCTCAGCTATGATTAAATATAAGAATTTGTGAGGACTTAATGAAACGCGTTCTAACTTCCGCCGTCAGTCTCTTGACTCTTTCACTCGTCGCTTGCCAACCGCCCTCTGAAAGCCAGACAGAAAATGTGACCAAAATGGTTGAGGCCGCCGCCCCCGAAACAACGGGCGCGCCGACACAACAAGAGGCTAAAGAGTTTTTGGAAGCCTCTGCGGAAGAGATTGAAACCCTCAGCGAATATGCGGCGCGCGTCTCTTGGGTCAAAGCCAATTTTATTACGCAAGACACAAACTGGCTCGAATCCAAAGTCGGCGAAGAAATTGCTCTTCTTTCAACACGTCTAACTAATCAGGCGAAGCGCTTTAATGACCTTCAATTACCGACCGATATGCGCCGTAAAATGGACGGCCTAAAACGCGGATCCAATTTCCCCGCGCCCGAACGCGAAGGTGCGGCGAAAGATTTGGCCGAGATCATGACGAATTTGGATTCACTCTACGGAACGGGAAAGTTTGAGCACAATGGAAAAACACTCAATCTCGGACAAGCCAGCGACATAATCGCTACATCCAATGACCCTGAAGAACTCAAGGCTGTTTGGGAGGGTTGGCGCACTATTTCTCCTGCTATGAAGTCTGATTATAATAAAATGGTCAAAATCATCAATGAAGGCTCCGAAGAATTAGGATATGCGGATGCGGGCGCTTTGTGGCGCGGCGGCTATGATATGGACGCTGATGCCTTTGTCGCAGAAACCGATCGTATTTGGGGACAAGTTAAGCCGCTTTACGACCAACTTCACTGCGCCGTTCGTGCAGGCCTTAATGAAAAATATGGCGATGAAGTCGTGCCACTCAACGAACCCATTCGCGCCGATATCCTAGGAAATATGTGGGGTCAAAGCTGGGGCAATATTTATGATGTCGTCGCCCCCAAGGACGCCGCGAAAGGCGTAGACACAACAAAGCTGTTGGAAGAGAACGGTTATGACGCGCTGAAAATGGTACAAACGGCAGAAGAGTTCTTTACATCCATGGGTTTTGCGCCGCTTCCCGATACATTTTATGAGCGTTCTTTGATTACGAAACCCGAAGACCGAGAAGTCGTTTGTCACGCCTCAGCGTGGAATCTTGACTCGAAAGATGATGTACGGATTAAAATGTGCACAAAGGTAAATGGAGAAGATTTCGTCACTGTTCATCACGAATTAGGGCATAATTTTTATCAGCGCGCTTACAAAGACCAACCCGTTTTCTATCAAGGCGGGGCGAATGATGGCTTCCACGAAGCGATTGGCGATATGATTGCTCTCTCCATTACGCCAGAATATCTCGTCAAAATTGGGCTTTTGGATGCAGCAGATGTTCCGGGCGAAGACGCTGACCTGGCGCTACTCATGCGCCAAGCAATGGATAAGGTCGCCTTCTTGCCTTTCGGCCTCATGGTTGACCAATGGCGCTGGAAAGTTTTCTCCGGCGAATACTCTCCGTCAGAATATAATGATGGCTGGTGGGAATTACGCAATAAATATCAAGGCCTTAAAGCGCCAAGTGAACGTCCGGCAGATGCGTTTGACCCAGGTGCAAAATATCATATTCCAGGCAATACGCCTTACATGCGCTATTTCCTCGCCCATATCTTGCAGTTCCAGTTCCATAAAGCCGCCTGTGACCTTGCAGGCTTCGAGGGCCCACTGCACCGATGCTCCGTCTATGGCAATACAGAAGTCGGCGAGAAGTTTAATGCCATGATGGAAATGGGCCAATCCAAGCCTTGGCCGGATGCGCTTGAGGCGTTCACTGGTACGCGCGAAATGGATGGATCCGCTATTTTGGAATATTTTGCGCCGCTTCAGACCTATTTGGAAGAGCAAAATAAAGACAGAACTTGCGGATGGTAAGACTGCTCGGCCCCTTGGGTCGCGCATTACAAACCTGAATAAAATTACAACTTAATGCGGCTTAGATTTAGCCGCATGAATTAACGCGTATGAAAGACTTTCAGCATAGCTTCTCGCTATGTCTGGATTAGTTCCCCCACAATTGGATTCTTTGAAATCCACGAAGACACCGCTGACGGAGAGTGAAAACTTATTTCGCGCACCTCGCGTCATGGTTGTCACTGACGACCTGATAAATGTCACGGACCTTGAAGCCTATCTAAAGCAACTTAATTACAACACACAAATTTCAATTTTTAACGGCTCGAAACTCTCTTCAACTCCGAAGAAACCACCGGCTGCGATTATTATCCACCTAACGGCTCATGAAAACCAAGCCGAGGACATTTCTCGGATATTGAAACGTCATTACGCGCCGCATGTCATCCCTGTGTTAAGCGTGATGAGTCAGTCTGATTCAGCACAGAAATCAGAGTTTGACAGTGTCATTATTCGGCCTGCCCATGCCTCACAAATCGCAAACCGGATCAATTCCTTCATCCGCCTCAGCGCTATGGAGTGCGAAATAGCTCTCCGGTTTGAAACACTTCAAAATGACTTCGGTCAGCCTGGTTTTCTTGAAGACACAGGTGACAGTTCAGCATTTCGTGTATTATTCATCGGAAAGGCAACCGCAGCCTTCATGGTCGTCATCAACGCCCTCCAAATCAAAAATGTAGAAGTTGTCGCCGCCTTTACCTCGTTCAGCGCTTTTGACTACCTACACGACTCAGATTTTGACGCCGTGGTGATGAATGCTCTGGATCAACCCGAACCCGCGCTTTCCATTTCGGAAACAATGCGCCGTAACGCACGTCTCTATCATGTGCCTACGCTCTTTCTGATTAATGAACCAGAATTTGATTATGCCGATAAAGCCTATGAGAGCGGCGCTAGGGATTTGATTGACATAAACTCTGACCCTAGTGAAATCAGTGGCCGTATCATTGAATTGGCCAATTACCACCGATTACATTCAGAATTGAAACGCGGTTTCGAAAACTTGGGCGGTGAGTATTGCCTCGATAAAACCAGCCAGTGCTATAACCGGGATTTCATGGACCGCCATGCCGAACGTGTCGTCAAAACGTGCCATAAATCACATCAACCAGTATCTTTTCTAACGCTCAAACTTATTCCAGCCTGCGTTGATATGCCTGAGCAGCCTTTCGTCACCGGGGCAATTGCCGAGGTTGGAAAGATGCTCAGAAATCTCGTGCGTATGCAAGATACTGTCGCGCATTATCACGACGACACCTATTTACTTCTTTGCCCTAACACGAATGCGCATGAAGCGAGTATCATATTGGACCGCTTGAAGGCGCTGGTCGATTGCACCGCCTATAATAGCGGCAATCCCCAATCCGTACTCACTTTGTCTATTGAGGCCTCTATCAGCGAGGCTGAAAGGCATGAAAACAGTATGTTAGCTATCGGACGAGCTTTCGGAGACCTAAAAAATGCTCCGCTCATTCACTCCCAGCCTTTAAGCGCTTAAAACGCCCCCACTCTTTCTAGGTTTGGGTAAAAACCACTTAAACCACCAAAGCTTCAATTGCTCTGCGGGTTCCTCTCACGCGAGGCTTTGCGTTTTCAAAATTACCTTTGACAAGAATTGTCTGATCAGGACGTAATCGCCAGCCACTATTTTGAGTAATTGCATTCATAATAACAGACGGGTTTTTGATGTCGGCATGACGCATGGAGAGGACAATACCTCGCGGCCCCGCATCAACTTTTTCGACGTGGGCTTTACGGCATAACCGTTTGATTTGCATGACTTCAAACAGGGAACGCACCTCCTCGGGCAGCGGCCCGAAACGATCAATGAGTTCCGCCATGAGTGCATTACCGCCCTCATCGTCTTCGACCTCTGATATCCGGCGATAGGTTGAAAGCCTGAGGTTCAAATCAGGGATGTAGGCTTCAGGGATAAGAATTGCGACGCCGACATTGACCTGAGGCGTCCAGCTTTGATCAACAGCGCTATCATCTTCACGAAGTTCCGCTACGGCCTCCTCTAACATATGTTGATACAACTCGACCCCTAACTCTTTCATGTGGCCGGATTGTTCTTCGCCCAATGGATTACCGCCGCCGCGCATATCCAAATCATGGCTCGCCAATGTGAACCCTGAGCCAAGCGTATCAAGAGATTGCAAGATTTTGAGACGCTGAAGCGCCTCTTTGGTGGCGATTTGCCCATCAGGCATGGTCATATAGGCGTAAGCACGAATTTTTGAGCGCCCCACACGGCCCCGCATTTGGTAAAGCTGTGCCAGACCAAATCGGTCAGCCCGATAGATAATCATCGTATTGGCTGACGGAATATCAATCCCGCTTTCAATGATGGACGTCGAAAT
>CAZMEN010000088.1:0-5626 GCA_964565335.1 uncultured Algimonas sp.
TCCTCAAGTTTTGTCTTGAGGGAGCTATCATATAAACGCGAACCAACGCGCACGATGAAACCACCCAATAATTCAGGATCGACAGATGTCTCAACCTGAACCGGGCGGCCCAGCGATTTTTTCAAATTCGTTTTAAGCGATGTAACCTGCGCGGCTGTGAGCTTCTTCGCGCTAGTAACCTTCGCCACTTCGGAGCCGCGACGGCGCGCGACCATATCTTCAAAGGCGCGGATAATGGCAGGCAGTTGATCTGCGCGGCGATTCTCTGCGACGGTTCCAATGAATTGTGTCGTCAGTGGTTTTAGTTTGGCCTTTTTTGCGATCGCTACCAAGGCCGCGACTTTATCTGCCGTCGCAAAGACCGGTGAATTGACAGTGGCGAGGAGCTTATCATTCGTTGCGAAAAGCGTCTTGAGAGCTTTCAAGTCTTTTTCCACTGAATTCAATGACTTAGCGCCTTCAGCAAGCTCAAGAAGAGCTTGAGCGTAGCGCAAGGGGGCTTCACCTGTGATGACTTCTGTCTCTGACACGTATCAGGTCCGTCTCTTGGGATAGAGCCGCGAAAGCGTCTCTTTTTAACATAAATACAGCGGTTGAAACCCCGAAGAAAACCGCAGTTTTCACAAGGCCTCTCCGCCAAACTCGCGCCGCCTTTAGCATGGGTCTGCCGCCCTGCCAAGGGATGAATCACGCCAAATTCGCCTCTAAACGCATTGCCTGTCAGCAGAGTAGCCAAGACATAAAACAAGAGTAAGAAATAGCGAAAACCCAATAAAAAAGGCGACCCGAAGGCCGCCTTTCTAAACTCTAAAGTCTTACGGGTTAAAGTTTGATCTTTGCACCGAAGAAGACGTAACGACCAGCCGCATCATATGTTGATGGGAAAGTGTTACCATTCGCTGTGAAACGGAAGTCAGAGATTGGCGGATCATTATCCGTCAAGTTGTTGATACCAGCATTGAATGTGACGTTTTCCATCAAGTCATATGAAGCGAAGAGATCGAAATAGTTCTCTGCTTCAAAGACATTACCGATACCGCCGACAGGTACTTCGTCGCCTTGGCTTCTGACTTCACCCACATGGCGCCATGACAATGTCAAATCGACATCGTGCTTGGAATCCCATGAGATTGATGAGTTATGACCGTATTTCGGTGTGATATCGCCAGTAAAGCAAGATCCACCCCAGAAACCACGACAATCATCAATTGCAGCACCAGGGAAGCTTGTTTGCTCCAAAGCTGTGTAGATTGTTGAAAGGTAGTTCAGGCCGATTGTACCGTGATCACCAACTGGTGTGTCGGCAAGATCAAAGTTATATGACGCACTGATGTCAAAGCCTTTTGATACGCGTTCCGCAACGTTTTGTGACAAAGCGTTGATGAAACCGTCATTCTGCAATGAACCAGCCGCGTCGCGGTTGATAAACGCACAGAAATCTGGCTGTGAACCGTCAATACAGCCGTCGAGGATAGACGCCGCTGGAATACCAGTGATGAAATCGTCAACTGAGATATCGAAATAGTCAACAGAAACAACCAAACCATCAATCATGGACGGTCTGATGATAGCACCCAAAGTGAATGTATCAGATGTTTCTGGCTGAAGGTTCAAGTTACCACCAGTCAACTGATTCAACTGACCAGCGTCTTCTGTAACAGCACCGAAGAGAGCTGTAGGAAGACCAGTACGTGCACATTGCTCACGTGTCGCGCTTAAGTTTGCTGAACCGATTGCACCTGAACATGGGTCACTATCTGAGAAAAGAGCCAAGCCTTGTGGCAAGAACAATTCAAAGACGTTTGGCGCACGAACGGCACGCTGATACTGACCACGCAAACGAACATCGCTTACAGGTGTCCATGACAGACCTACTGAGTAAGCTTCTGTTGAGACGCCATCAGCTTCTTGAGCACCAGGCAGGTTGTTTAGATATTCATATTCTGAATAACGGAACTGACCTGTCGCAGAGATATTCTCAGCCAAAGGCATGCCCTCAACAAGAGGAAGGCCTACTTCAGCGAAAATTTCTTTCACTTCAGATTCAGCATCTGTTGGACGTGATGGACCGCCGAGACCTGTAGAACCACCTCTGATGAGGATGGAGTCAGGTTGACCGCGAAGCTCGTCTTTACGGTATTCAACACCAGCAAGAACAGCCAATCCAGCTTCAGCCCAAGGGGATGAGAAGCCTTCGACTTCGCCTTGAACCGTAGCGCCGACGACTGTCTGCTTCGTTTCACCCGCCAAGATAGTTGGCGTCAAAATAGCGTTCAAAGCCACTGTATCAACAGCCGATGTACCAAAGAGGTTCAAAGGCAAACAACCAGCACGGCCAGATGAACAAACAGGGTTACCATTCGCATCGTTTACGACAAGCAAAGCTTCGTTCAACAGGTTGATGTCACCATCATTTGAGTTCGTATCTGTCTGTGATGTCGTGGAATACTGACCAAAGACGTCATAATCCCAACCAGAGTCACCAATTTCACCGCGAACACCGCCAACCAAGCGAAGGTTGTCAAGTTCGATGAAAGAGTTACGACCACCGGCCTCAACAAAACGACGGTTGATTTGAACAGGCGCTAAGTCTGAACCAGCAAAACCGTTATTTGTACAAATGGCTTCCAATAGTTCAGGAGTCAGGAATGGGTTGTCACAGTTGATGGACTGAATTTCACCGAATGTCGCTGATGGCGCGATTTGCGCATCTGTTGTGTTCCGGAAGAAAGTAGCATCCAAATAAACTTCAACATTCTTGTTCAATTCATAATTCGCCAAGAAACCACCTTGAATACGCTCTGTTGGGCGTTGGAAGAAGTTTGTTGGGTTAAAGTTGAATGCGTTTGTTGAACCTAAACCGTTATTCGTACCTTCACCGGTTGTACCGAGTGTGAAGTTACCAGAAGCGTCCAAAGAGATTGTACCCGCTGTTGTTCCGAGTTGCTGACGTGCACGTTGACGGTCAGCAGCTGTACCCATTGGAGCAACAATCGCACCGAAACGGTCAGTTACATCGCCATTGGCGTCAACAAAGTCACCGTCAGCGTTTGTAAGGAACTGAACAAGATCGCCATTGGCGTCACGCTCAAGAATAGTCGGCAAAGCCAAAGTTGTTGGGTTTGGACCGAAGTTTGAACCCACACAGAAAACGTCATCTGTTGTTGAACCGAAATCTACAATCGCACAACGAGAGACGTCGCGGTCACCTTGAAGAACAGCTTCTTGGTTCACGTAACGGACATAACCAGTGATGTTACCTTTGTCGTCTGCGAAATTCGTACCGACAACGGCAGACAAATCAGTTGTATAACCGTCAACTTCTGTTCCGCTTGGCGTAATGCCGTCTGTAGAGGAGTCATCAGTAACAGATTGAGCAAAGTCATTGCTGTTGCTGTCTACGAAGAAACCATAAGTACCATTAAGCTCAACACCTTCGAAATCACGACGGAGGATGAAGTTAACAACACCGGCAATCGCGTCAGAACCATAAGCCGCAGAAGCACCACCTGTTACAACTTCAACACGATCGAGAACGGGCGTAGGAACTTGGTTCAAGTCAGCAGAAGCGATGTTTGGACGACCAGGGCCTAAGCGCTTACCGTCAATAAGGATGAGGTTACGTGTTGTACCCAAACCGCGAAGGTTCAAAGATGACGTACCTGTAGCACCGTTAGATACGTTAGAGTCTTGCGCAGCCGTTACGGATGGCAAAGCGTTCAAAACGTCAACGGCGTCAATTGCACCTGTGCGCTCGAAAGCGGCTTCGTTCAATGAAGTAACAGGAGAGGAAGAAACGATATTCTCGCTTACAATCCGTGAGCCGGTGACGATGACTTCGTCTTGGTCGGCATCCTGTGCGAATGACGGTACTGCCGTAGCAAGCGCTGCGCTTGATAACAGTGTACCGATCAAAAGATTTCTTTTGGTTGGTTTCACAATAATTTCCCTTTTGTGGTTGAGTCTTTACCGATTGCTCGGAAAGTAAGTCCTTCCCGTTTTAAGAGGAAGATTGCAGAAGGCATTATGTATGTCTGCGCAATAGGGCAATGCGAGTCTTTCATGTTTTTCAGGAAAATCCGTTTTTTTCGATGCAACTGTTGTAAAAATAACACGGTCAAACAGCCTCTGCTCAAAAAATAGGCAATTTTCCATTGAAGCGCATTCCTACATTAACGCGCTCAAAACATTACATAAAACTTTGAGGGTCAATATCGGTTTGAATCTTATATTTTGCGGGCGGTCGAATTTTTGTGCGCCACACAGCCACATATCGCGACAAATTAACGCCCGGCTCGGCCTGAATAAATAGTCGGCGCCGATATTGCCCTCTTAAGCGGCCAATTGGCGGCTCTGAAGGGCCCAGAATCTCAACGCCATCTGCGCGCGGCGCTAGACGAACCATTTTCTTGGCAAGGGCCTCCGTTTTCGTCCTATCCGGCCCCCAAATGATTATGGCGGCCAGTTTCCCAAAAGGCGGCAAGCCGAGCATATCCCGCATGGCCAATTCAACATTTACGAATAAATCTCTATCTCCTGCCGCCAAGGCCAACAGCGCCTCATGTTCGGGTTGATGCGTTTGGATAAGCGCGCGTCCTGGCTTTTCGGCGCGGCCTGCCCGCCCCGCCACTTGCACTAGCGTTTGATAGGTACGTTCGCCCGCGCGCGGATCCCCGCCCGCGAGGCTCAGGTCTCCATCGACCACTCCGACAAACGTCAAATGCGGGAAGTTATGCCCTTTCACGACCATTTGCGTCCCAACGAGAATATCAATCTCGCCTTGCTCCATGCGCGCCATTCGGTCTCTGATAGCATTGGGATTGCCCGCGGTGTCAGAGCTAAACACCTCAATTTTTGCGCCCGGGAAGTGCCGAGCGGCTTCTTCGGCCACACGTTCGACCCCCGGCCCGACAGGCGTGAGCGTGTCATCGGCTTTGCATTTCGGGCATTGGGTCGGCATGCGCATAGAAAATCCGGTCAGGTGACACATAGCCCGCCCTGTTGCGCGGTGCTCAACAAGCCAACTATCGGTATCAGGACTTTTCAATTTTTCCCCGCACGACCGGCAAATAATCAACGGGGCATAACCACGCCTATTTAGATAAAGCATGGACTGCTCACCTGACGCGAGGCCCTCACGCACCGCCTCAATGACAGGCGCAGACAGGAAATCGCCCTTCTCGGCGGGATTGTCTTTCAAATCGATCAGCTCAATTTCGGGCAAGACCGCCGCACCGGGGCGCTCAGGCAGGATAATATGCGCAAACCGTCCACTGCGCGCATTATGCAGGCTTTCCAATGACGGTGTGGCAGACGCCAATATGACGGCATGGCCTGAAACCTTTCCGCGCACGACGGACATATCTCGCGCGTTATAAATGACGCCCTCTTCCTGCTTATAGGAGGTGTCATGTTCCTCATCGACAACAATCAGCCCGAGCTCCGAAAACGGGAGATAAAGCGCCGAACGCGCCCCAACAACAAGTTTACACCTGCCTTGGGCGACCTCTCGCCAAACCCGCCGCCGCGCAGCCTCGCCCATCTGAGAGTGCCAGCTTGCAGGTTCAGCACCGAACCTTTCCTTAAAGCGACGCAAACCCGCTTGCGTCAGCGCAATCTCCGGCAC
>CAZMEN010000088.1:5636-9137 GCA_964565335.1 uncultured Algimonas sp.
TATAAGAGGTATCATGTTCCTCATCGACAACGATGAGTTTTAAATTCGCGAATGGCAGGTAAAGCGCTGACCGCGCGCCGACAACGAGCTTCGCCCGCCCCTGCGCGACCTCCCGCCATACGCGGCGGCGCGGCGCATCGCCGACAGCCGAATGCCACGCGGCGGGGGCGACGCCGAAACGCTGCTCGAACCGCGCCATCCCGGCTTGAGTGAGCGCAATCTCCGGCACGAGTATTAGTACCTGCCCGCCTTGGCGCAGCGCTTCGGCCACCGCTTCGAAATACACTTCTGTTTTGCCCGACCCCGTCACCCCGTCCAGCAAGCTTACTGAAAACCCGCCCATCGCCACCTGCGCCACCAATTCCTTCGCCGCGTCTTCTTGTCCTTGGGTGAGGTTCATACCGGGGTGGTCAGGGTTCGGCTCATCGAAAGGCGCGTCCACAGGCAAGGATAGTTCGTCCATCGCCCCGACTTTTGCTAAGCCTTTGACAACGCCCGCGCTGACCCCCGCCCTAGCAGCAATCTCGCTGGCCCGCGCTGGAAACGGCCCGCCTTCGCGCAGCACTGCGCGGCGGGAGGGCGTAAGCTGCCTCGGCACCTCGCCCGTTGGCCTATATTGCGACACTATCGGGCTCGGATCGAGTGCTTTGTAAGACCGCATCACCATACGCAAGACTTGCCCGGGCGACGCGACATTATAAGTCGCCGTCCAGAGCACGAATTTTATCATCTCTTCCGATAATGGCCGCGTCATTTTCCGCTCGGCGACAAATTTGAGCTCTCGCCCTTCTTCGGCAGCGCCCAAGCCGATAACGACGCCCAGTTTCATCTGCTTCCCGATGGGCGCGAAAACAAAATCGCCCACACCCAACTCCATACCCTGTGGTACGGCGTAATCGAAAGCCCCAGGGACGTTCACAGGAAATAATATTTGAGCATTTTGCATGGATATGATTCGTGATAACAGCCCTTCGAACCTATCACCCTTAAACTGGACATAAAGCCATGAAATTTTTTGTAGACAGTGCAGACTTAGACGCGATTACGGCTCTTAACGACATCGGTCTTGTCGATGGCGTCACGACCAACCCGTCTATCATCGCCAAATCAGGGCGTGACTTCAAAGACGTGATTGCCGAAATTTGTAAAATCACAGACGGCCATGTCAGCGCCGAAGTCGTCGCCACTGACTCAGGCGGAATGATTGCCGAAGGCCGCCACCTTCGCAAAATCGCGGAGAATGTCTGCGTCAAACTCCCCCTGACGATGGACGGGTTGAAAGCCTGTAGCACGCTGTCCCGCGAAGGGACGCCGACCAATGTCACGCTTTGCTTCTCGCCGAACCAAGCCTTGCTCGCCGCCAAATGCGGCGCGACCTATATTTCGCCCTTTATTGGACGTTTGGATGACATCACCTTGGACGGATTAGAACTTATCGAAGACATCCGCACAATCTATGACAATTACGGGTTCGAGACAGAAATCCTCGCGGCCTCTATCCGCAGTGCTAATCACGTTAAAGAGTGCGCCCTCGTTGGCGCAGACGTCATGACGGCGCCGCCCGCCGTTATCGAAAACCTCTCTAAACACGTCCTCACCGATAAAGGCCTCGCCGCCTTTATGAAAGATTGGGAAGCGACAGGTCAGAGTATTATATAGGCGGTTTCCACCCCTTGCCCCGAAACCATTACAAAACAAGTTTCACGGCAGCTTTCGGGCTGCTGCTATCTTCCGAAGCTGGGGCAACAAAACTCACGCCGCCGCCAGAGGGCCCGCCAACGGCTGAAAACTGGCAGGCCTTTTACCCTCAAATTTGCGATGTCGACCCCAAGGATAGCTATGCTCTTCGGGCGGTTATTTTTCCGCCTCAGTTTCAAACCTATCTCGAGGACTTACCTCAGCTACCCCCGGAAACAGAAACTATTTACATTCCGGGCTATCGTAACGAAGACGGCACAATGACGCCCGCGCAAACCATAACGCGCGCTGTTCCTGATATGCGCCATCCCAAAGTGAAACGTCGCGCTTTGCCAGAGCAATATATCGCCTTTCTTGATAGCAACGATAAACTCGTCACACTCACCGGGGAGGCAATTGGCGGCGATGTGCAAATGCCAACTCTGTCTACAAAGGCGACGCTAACATTTGATACAGGCAAAAGTGAAACCGTTGTCTGGAGCCGCCGCGTAAAAGGCGACACGGTAGCGCGTGATTTGGTTGACGCGGCGCACCAGCGCTTAGAATCTGCACCCCTTTGTTCCTATGTCGAAATTGACGCCGCCTATGAAACCGTTGAGCAAATGCAACGCGAAGCGCAGGAAAACGGACGCTATGAATGCAATCCTGACGGCGGTTATAAGTTTAGCCCGCCGGTCATCACGGAACGCGTTGTGAAACGCCGTGTTGTCGCGAGACCGGATGGCGGAACCTATATGCTGAAAAATAAAGACGGTAAAATCACCTCTGGGGTTACCGGTAATGATTACGCGCATTTTCAGAGCATCATTAGCGATAGAACGGAATGCGACTGGCAGGTAGCACCCGAAATCAAGCGATAAATATCGTTTATCGATATTTTATTTGCTTTTTTCAATAATAGCTGACACAAAACCTCCGAAACAGGAGGCTTTATTATGGCTCAGTTCGAAGCCGTTCATACGAAATCTGTGGCCCATGCCGTGGGGTGGGCGCTAATCGGTTCCATCTTACTGGGCATCGGGACTGCCTTCCTCATTGCGCATGGCATAGACGTCAATATGACGGCGGACATTGCCGGCACAGCCGAGGCCATGTTGGGTGCAGAGACGCGCTTACGGGCAAAAGCCTATCTTGCCCTCCTCGCGCTTTTCATACAAATATTCATTACGATCGGCTTCTACGCCTTGTTACGGAAACAGGGTCAGGTTCTTGCCCTGTGGAGCCTCTTTGTGGGCTTCGCGGCCTCTTTGATGACGGCTTTGGGCGCCGTTTTCGCCATGAATGCCGCCCTTATAGCGGGACACTCTGCTTTTGCTGATATGGCTTTAGCGGAGCAAAGGCTTTTAATGACGGAGTTACAGGCGACGTTTGATTATACGTCTTTCCATTTGGCGCTCATCGTCGGCTCTTTGTCTAATGCCGGATTTTTCTATCTTTTCCTACGCTCCGGATTCATTCCAAAACTCATCGCAGGGTGGGGCGTCTGGGCGTCTCTTTTCGTCGCGATTGCCATAGCGCTCAGAGACTTCGTCCCGCTCCTCGGTCATAATCTAGTGACCGCCGCCTTCATGGTTTCAAACTTAGTGGCGCTCATTGCGCTCGGGCTTTATTTGGGCGTGAAAGGGGTACGGGTTGAAAGGTCTGAAGCGGAGCGTTCTGCGGAGTAAAACTAACGAGGGAGTGAGCGCTGCCTCATTTTAATCTCTTCTTACGTTAATCCCCGCTTACGGGAGATGGATTACGAGAATAAACCTTGTGATGACGGGGAGTTAGTGTGGTTCTGAATAATAATAATCCCCGCAT
>CAZMEN010000089.1:0-8881 GCA_964565335.1 uncultured Algimonas sp.
AAGGCCCGGCACAATCACCCAGTCACAAGTGATGCTCAGCCCCGCTGTCTTCTAAACCAAAACCTGACGCGTTCCTGTCCAAGGCTTAGAAGAACAATTTATTTGGCAGAGATAGAATCGACAAAGTCAATTCCCGTCCTCGACCAAAATTGTTAAAGCCAAGGCTCCAAACACTCAGGGGCTTTGTCAGAAACAACATAAGGAAAATGACACAAGTTTTGGGTGCGAGGATACGATTATTGAAAGCCGTTATATTTCAACACTTTCAGACACGCAAAGGCGGGGATATAAATTAGAATTAAACACCGGGCTCCCAACGACTTAGGGAGGAGCGGAGTCAAATTAGTGATTGGGTGAGCATTGCTTCCTCTCACAGTGAATATGCGGCAGGGAAAAGAAAAATACGCGGGAGACGACCGAGGAACATTCAAGATATCGGATATAAAAATTGCATCGAATCTAGACAAAGTTCATAGATGCAAAATGACAATGAACCTCCAAGATATTCTGTTGCGGCATTGGCTGTTTGGCTGTTTGCCAAGAGGCGAGATTACAAGCTTATCTCATCAATTTTCGTCACAGCAATATTCAAAAGGCGCGTATATTTTTCACCAAAACGACCCTGCGGATTCACTATTCATCATCATAAAAGGCCAAGTCTCGATAGAAACGGTTAATCCCGATGGTAAATTGACCGCTATTGCGCAGTTGAGTGCCGGAGATGTCTTTGGAGAGTTCGCGCTTATTGATCATCTGGGCCGCAGCGCGAGCGCTCGGATTGCCAAGGACTCTGTTGTCGCCTCCTTAGCGGGCATAGTTTTTAAGAGGCTATTGCGTGATCACGCTGAGTTTAATGAAACACTGATGAAAGCCCTCGTCACGAAAGTTCGCACTGTCAATCAGCATATCGAAAGCTTAATCACACTCAACTTGCTTCAGCGCACGGCTCGGATTCTACTAACTTTGTCGGATAACGGGGAAACCGAAATCAAGATTACCCAATCTGAACTCGGAGCTCTCCTTCACGCTTCGCGGGAGAAGGTAAATTCCAAACTTAAAGAGATTGAAAAAGTCGGCGCGATTGATTGTGGCCGAGGAAAAGTTTTAATCCTGAACCAGGCGCAGCTCGTCAAACTCTCCGAATTCGTATAATTTGCTAAAGGCCGAGTCGTTTTAAACCGCGCCGGTGAAAAAGGTCTGACGAAGTCGCGCCCACTTCTTCGCCAGACCAGTGCGCCGCCTATACTTATATGCGCACCTTAAGGTCGATTGTCTGTGACGAGAGTCACACTCGGCTAAATTTTCTCAAGAGATTGAACAAATGCGGAAGCCCTGACACTTCAGTTCCGCCGCATTACCTGAAGCAATCCCACCGCATAAAACAAACCCACCCCGAAAATCATGACGGAGATGACCGCATGGAACTGCCCCATGGCGGTGCCCCATGGCCAGTCTGTGACGAATAAAAGGACAATGCCGACAAGGCCGCGCAGAAGCATTAGAAGCCCGATAACGGCCAAGGCGGTTTTGAGAAGAGGCAAACGCTTTATCCGTTCATTCCCAGAAAGTGCGTATAAACCCCAAACCATCAAAAGAAGCGCAATCGCCACCGTCCAGATGACAGGTTCAAAATTGCCTTGTCGATAACTCTCCGCGAGCTCTAGGGGCGCGCCTGCAAAAATGAGCCAATCCGCGCCGCCAATCAGGCAAGCAATGTGAAACAGCGCCCCGACAAACATAAAAATGGCGCCGAGGTCCAATGGTAGATGCTTCATCATTTTATAAGGTCCAGCCATTCATCCTCTGTCAGCACTGTTACCTCCAGGCTTTCAGCCTTTTTTAGTTTGGACCCGGCCCCCGGCCCTGCCACCAGATAGTCGGTTTTACTGGAAACAGAACCGCTCACTTTTGCACCAAGTTTCTGTGCTTGAGCTTTGGCTTCATCGCGGGAGAATTTTTCGAGCTTACCCGTAAAAACCACGGTCTTACCTGACACGGCACTATCAGACTCTATCTGTTCTACCGCCTCAATCGTGACATGCTCCAACAGATTATCAATGACTTGTTTGTTTTCGGGTGCGGTGACGAACTGACTAAAGGCATTGGCCGCCGCTTCGCCTACACCGTCAATACCGAGTAAGGATAAGTATGCCGTGCCTATGCGGTCGGTAAGCTTATCCCTCTTCTGTAGAAACGCCTCTTGGGTTTGGAAATGCTTGGCCAAAAGCCCCGCATTGCCCTGCCCAATATGGCGAATGCCGAGCGCATAGAGAAAGCGTTGAAAGCTGATCGTGCGGCGCACATCGATGGCCGTGAAGAGGTTATCAATACTAGTTTGGCCGAAGCCTTCGAGTTTTTCTAACTCTGCCCGTTTGTCTTTCAGCGTGAAGATATCGGCAGGCTCTTTAATGAGGCCCAGTTCATAGAATAAGGCGGCTTGTTTCTCGCCTAATCCGTCGACGTCGAAAGCGCGGCGAGAGACAAAATGTTTCAGGCCCTCAATAGCTTGCGCAGGACAGGCCAGACCATTGGTACAACGGCGCACCACATCTTGCCGCCCCGTTTTTTCATCCACGTCGCGTACGGCTTCGGCGCCGCAGACGGGGCATTCTCTAGGCAGAGAGAACGCGTCCCCCTCGCCTGCTTTAATCACGCGGAGGACCTGCGGGATAACATCCCCCGCCCTTTGAATTTCAACAGTATCGCCGGGCTTTACGCCTAATCGCGTAATTTCGTCTTCATTATGCAATGTCGCATTTGATACGACGACGCCGCCCACTGTGATGGGCGTCAGCCGCGCCACAGGCGTTAGCGCGCCTGTTCGCCCGACCTGAACATCAATCGCTTCTAATTGCGTGACGGCTTTTTCTGCCTGGAATTTATGCGCGATGGCCCAACGCGGAGCACGGGAAACGAAACCCAAGCGTTCCTGCAATGTCAAATCATTCACCTTATAGACTACGCCGTCGATATCATAACCGAGCGCAGCGCGTTTGACCGCTATCTCTTCATAATGCGCAATCATGTCTTTAGCGCTGTGATGCAGGCGCATATCGGGATTGGTGGAAAAGCCCCATTTTTCCAAATTTTCGACCGCCTCAAACTGTGTTTCTGCGAGCGGCTCACTGACCTCTCCCCACGCATAGGCGAAGAAACGCAGAGGCCTCGTCGCCGTGACGCTTGGGTCAATCTGCCGAAGCGAGCCTGCCGCCGCATTGCGCGGGTTTTTATATTCAGCTTTCCCCGCAGCGAGTTGCGCCGCATTCATTGTGTCAAAGGCGTTATGTTCGATATAAACCTCGCCGCGCACTTCTAACACTTCAGGCCAGCCAAAGCCTTTTAGGTTGTGCGGCACGTCCTCTTTGAGCGTCATAATGTTGCGGGTTACATCCTCGCCCGTTTCTCCGTCGCCGCGTGTGGCCCCGGATACCAAGAGCCCATTTTCATAACGCAAAGCCGCAGAGAGGCCATCAATCTTTGGCTCCGCGGTGAAGGCCATATTTGCATCAGAAGCGAGGCTTAAAAAGCGCTTTACCCGTTTTACAAAGTCTTCGACATCTCCGTCATTAAACGCATTATCCAAAGACAGCATTGGGACGCTATGTTTGATTTTACCGAATTTGCCCGAAGGTTTGATACCTACCTTTTGGGTCGGGCTGTTCTTAGCAATTAAATGCGGAAACTCGGTTTCCAACGCAATCAATTCTTTGCGGAGCGCATCATAATCAGCGTCGCTCAATGACGGCGCATCCTCGCTGTAATATTGCTCATCCGCAGCGCGTATTTCCATGCTGAGCATGGCAATGCGCTGTTTGGCTTGCGCCTCTGTTAGGGCCTTTTCACTCATGACGCCATAAGTTGTCGTGCTGCGGCGCGGGCTTCTTGGGTGATGGTTTCACCGGCTAACATACGCGCAATCTCTTCTTCGCGCTCTTCGTCTTTGACGGCATGGACATGGGTTGTGGTCGTTGTGCCTGTCGAAGATTTCTCAATGCGGAACTGCTGATCGGCAGCCGCCGCAACTTGCGGGCTGTGGGTGACGACGAAAACCTGCGCATCATCTGCAAGCTTTGACAAGCGTTTCCCAACCGCATCAGCAACTGCGCCGCCGACGCCTTGATCGACTTCGTCAAACACCATGACCGCGTCATTTTTCCCTGCGAGAGCGACTTTAATCGCGAGCGCAAAACGCGCCATCTCGCCGCCTGACGCGATTTTATCCAAAGGGCCCAAAGCGGTGCCAGGGTTAGTCGAAACGCGAAAGCGCACAGCATCACGTCCCTGCGGGCTTTCGGGTGCCTCTTCAATATGGGTTTCGAAAATAGCCCGTTCCATTTTAAGCGGTGGTAGTTCCGTCACCACGGCTTTGTCCAAAACTTTGGCCGCAGCTCGACGCGCCGAGGTGAGAGCCGCCGCTGCTGCGTCATAAGCCGCTTTCGCCGCTTCGGCCTTTTTTTGCACTTTACCTATATCTAGCGTGACCGTTTCAATTTTTTCTAAATCCACCGCAAATTTGGCCCGCAAACCAATCAAGCCGGACAGATCACAACCATATTTCCGCGCCGCAGCCCGTAAGGCGAAAAGACGTTTCTCCACGGCATCCAATCGCCCCGGTTCTACATCGAAACTCTGCGCGGCAATATTGACTGCATTTCGTGCCTCTTGAGTTTCAAGCAAAGCCCGCTCAAGCGCCTGCGCAGCTAAATCCAAGGCTTTTGCCGCCGGTAGTTCACTATCCCCGAATTTCGTATTCACACGGTCAATGCCCGCTAGGGCGAGTGACAGCCGCTCTTCAAACGCGCCGTCTTCGCCCATCGCATCTTGAGCCGCCGTCAGTTCAGACAACGCTCCTTCGGCCCCTTGTAAGAACCGTCTTTCATCTGCGAGTATATCGTCTTCGCCGTCTTGCGCGTCCAAACGATCAAGCTCCGCTATAGCGTGCTCTAAAAATTCCCGCTCGTCCCCGGCCTTCGCTTGCAAGGACATCAAAGACTGCAATTCTTTCTCTGCCGCTTTGTGATCGGTGTATGCGGCTTCTACCGCCCGCAATTCAGAGTGATAACCCCCGAATAAATCCAGCAAAGTGATGTGGGTCAACGGGTCAAGCAAACCACGCCCATCATGTTGTCCGTGGACTTCGAGCAGGAGTTTGCCAATCTCGGACAATAACTTCACACTAACAGGCGCATCATTAATGTAGGCTTTGCTGCGACCGTCGGCCCGAATAACACGGCGAAGCGTCAAATCTTCGCCGTCAATCGCTTCGATATCATGGTCCTCTAAAAGAGTCAGAACGGGGTGATTATTGGCCAAAGAAAAAGAGGCTATGCTCTCGGCGCGGTCAGCCCCCATACGGATGAGACCGCGATCAGAGCGAGCCCCCGTCGCCATGCCCAATGAATCAAGAATAATAGACTTACCCGCGCCCGTTTCTCCGGTCAGCGCAGTGAGGCCGGAGTCAAACTCGAGGTTTAACTGCTCAATTAAAACAACATTGCGAACGGAGAGACCACTCAGCATAATGCCGACTTAGAACAAGCGCTCTTGCAAGCGACGCCAATATCCATCGCGGCGGTTTCTCTTGCGTTCTGCTTCCAAATCGACGCCATATCCCTCAAGCAATTCATAGCTATCCGCGTACCATTCGCTATTGGGATAGTTATAACCCAAGACGGAGCCGACGAGTTTGGCTTCATTGATAATGCCAAGCGAAACATAGGCCTCAACTAACCGATGAAGTGCTTCTTCGGTTTGAGACGTGGTTTCAAACTTCTTCACGACGTTTTTGAAGCGTCCAATCGCGGCAAGTTGTTGGTTTTCGCGTAGATAATAGCGTCCGATAGCCATTTCTTTACCCGCCAAGTGATCTTGTGTCAGTTCTAGCTTTAAACGGGCATCCCGCGCATAATCACTGTCAGGGTAACGTCGCACGACCTGTTGTAACGCCGCTTCGGCGCTGACAGTTGTCGCCTGATCACGGCCCACATCATAGATTTGGTCGTAATAATTGATGGCAATCAAGTAATAGGCGTAAGGCGTGCTGTCATTACCGGGGTGCAAGCTAATAAAACGTTGGGCCGTTCCGATGCTTTCTTCATAATCGGCTGTACGATAAGAGGCATAAGCGCTCATCAGCATGGCGCGACGTGCCCATTTGGAAAATGGATGCTGACGTTCGACTTCTTGGAAATAGAGTTTGGCGCGGTCCCAATCATTACGCTCAACACGGTCAATCGCTTCGTTGTAAATCAACTCAGCAGGCCGCTCGATATAGGCGAGCTTTTCCTTTTTGTCCTGCCCACCAAGGAGAGAGCACCCTGAAACGATAAAGGCTATCATCCCAATCAGGGCAAACCGCAAGATGTGCTTAAAATAGAGTTGTAAAGACATAGAGCCTATCCGCTATTAAAGCCTGATTCTGACAGACCTTATTAAATTATCTAGCGTCTCTTAAAGGATGGACCGCGCGGCGGAAAGTGAGAAAACGTTTAACCTGTCATGCTTTGCAGTGAGTCAGGCGCTTCAAACCCTGATTCACCCTGCGTTTTGCCTGTTTTTTCAAATAATGAAACAAAACGCCAAGCGTCAGCCTGCGCAAAAAGGGCCGTTAGCAAGTCGTGATTCAGCCCGTGACCCGACGCATGCGTTTCAACACGCCCTAATATAGGCCCGCCTAGGTAAAGGTCGCCTAGTAAATCCAAGGCTTTGTGGCGGACGAATTCGTCCGCAAAACGCAATCCATCCGGGTTAAGCACTTTATCGCCGTCAACAATAATCGCATTGTCCATCGACCCGCCCTTGGACAAGCCTGCCGCTTGTAGAGCCGCAACCTCATGAAGACGTGCAAAAGTCCGCGCGGAAGCCATTCTTTCGCGGAAAGCGCGAACATTCGGGACAATTTCTACTTTTTGTTGACCAATGGCCTTATCTTCAAAATCAATCGACACGCTCAGAGACATTTTTTTCGCCGGCAAAAGGCGTGCAAAGGCTTCTCCGCGTCTCACTTCTACGGGTTTCAAGACTTCAATATAGCGTCTCGGACTTTCTTGCCGCACGAAACCCACTTGCTCTATCAGCTTTAAAAATGGTTCTGCAGATCCGTCCAAAGCGGGTAATTCCTGTCCGTCCAATTCAAGATAAAGATTGTCGATACCGACAGCCGCGAGGGCCGCCATTAAATGTTCAATCGTTGATACTTTTGCGTGGGCCGCATTTGAAATCGTCGTACAGTTTCGAACGTTGCAAACGGCTTCGGGGGATACAGAGATACGGTTATCCCGATCTTTGATATCTGTTCGAATAAAAACCAGTCCCGTATTAATCGGTGCAGGGCGCATGACCAATCGCGTATGGTTCCCACCATGTAAGGCAATGCCTGCGCATACTGCAGGGGCCTTTAAAGTCGATTGTCGTCTCACATTCGGCATAGTCGTGGCCTAACCCCTCCGCTTATCTTGTCACAAGCAACCTCATGTTACAGCGTGTTACAAATAGAAAAAACCCAACGAAATCGCCGGGTTTTTTGTTTATCTAACTGAATTGTAAGACTTCTGTCGTGATTAACGACTTTGTCGTCTGAGGAAACTTGGAATTTCCAATTCGTCTTCCATATCATCCGCGAACAAATCACCCATAGGCGGTTTAGTCGTTTGTGTCTTAATCGCGGTATGGGATGATTTTTTGCCAAAACCGAACAATCCCAGAGCTGACCGTGTCTTAGATTGCGGCGCAGGCTCGGGAATACTTGGCTGTGGTGCGGGCTGCGGCGCGGGGCGAGCCTGAGTTTGCGTGTAGGCTTGCGGATGTGATGGCGCAGAAACGGCTGCAGGTTCAATTTGCGGCGGGAAAGGTCTCGGCGCCACATAGGGCGGCGGGGCCGCAGCCTCAATCACGGGAGGCGTGAACTCTTGCTCTACCTCTTTCTGCATGTCAGCGACCGGATTAAAGGCTGTAAACCTGTCTTCTGATGCTGGCGCAGTGGCCGTTGTTTGGCGCTCTGGCTTAATTGTCTGTTTGGGCTCTTCTTTTTCCCGTCTTGCGAAGGAAACAGGCGGTGCATCGGCGCGTGCCTCTGAATTTACACCTGTCGCGACAACAGAGACGCGAATAATACCGTCCAAATCATCATCCAATGCAGAGCCGACGATAATATTGGCGTTTTCGTCCACTTGGCTTCGAATAAGAGACGCTGCTTCGTCTACTTCGTAAAGTGTCAGATCGTTACCGCCTGTAATATTGATCAAGACGCCTCGCGCGCCTTTTAGCGATACATCATCTAAAAGCGGGTTATTAATGGCAGATTCAGCGGCCTCGATAGCGCGGCGCTCACCTGTAGCTTCGCCTGTGCCCATCATGGCCGTTCCCATTTCGTCCATAATTGTACGAACATCATTGAAATCAAGATTAATCAAACCCGGAACAACCATCAAATCTGTAACGCCGCGAACGCCGCTATGTAGGACTTCGTCTGCCATTGCGAAGGCATCTGACATCGTTGTGTTCTCTGTCGCGACGCGGAACAAATTCTGGTTAGGAATTGTAATCATTGTATCGACTGATGCATACAGGCTTTCAATGCCTTGCTCGGCCAATTTCATGCGGCGTGAGCCTTCGAACATGAACGGTTTTGTGACGATACCGACTGTCAAAATGCCTCTTTCGCGTGCGGCCCGCGCAATCACAGGCGCTGCGCCCGTTCCAGTGCCGCCGCCCATACCCGCAGCGACAAATAGCATATGCGCGCCGTCTAGATGTTCCATTATTTCTTCGAGACTATCTTGGGCTGACTCCTCGCCGACCTCGGGCCGCATTCCGGCGCCGAGGCCTTGCGTTACACCACCGCCCATTTGTACGCGTCGATCTGCTCGAGATAAGGCCAGAG
>CAZMEN010000090.1:0-8641 GCA_964565335.1 uncultured Algimonas sp.
TTTGTTATCTTGTCTGCATTATGGCAGACTATCCTTAACTAAGCGTATGTTTGCCCTTAGGAGTGGATTAACCATAGACGCTCTGCTATAGCGAGAACATAGACAGAACATTCTAAGGATTCGTAAAGAATGTCACATGCTCCCAAGAAAGAGTCGCGCACGCCTGTCACCACGATTTGTCGAGATTGTGGCGAAGCCTATTGCGCAGCGAAAGCGGTCTGCGACCGCTGTGACAGCTCACGTCTCTTATATCATCCTGAATTGGGGTCATTATCCATAGCCCATGTCGATTGCGACGCCTTTTATTGTTCGGTGGAAAAACGAGATAATCCTAGTATTCGCGATAAACCTGTAATTGTCGGTGGCGGCCAAAGAGGCGTTGTGTCCGCCGCATGCTATCATGCCCGTGTTTACGGTGTGCATTCTGCCATGCCGATGTTCAAGGCCCTGAAACTCTGCCCCGAAGCCGTCGTCGTGAAAGGGAGTATGGATAAATATGCCTATGAGGGAAAACGTATCCGGGACATGATGAAAGACTTAACCCCCTTGGTCGAGCCGCTCTCTATAGACGAGGCCTTTCTGGACCTTAGCGGCACGAAGCGTCTACACGGCGTGTCCCCTGCCGAAAGCCTCATGAATTTGCAAAAGCGAGTTTTGGATGAGGTCGGCGTGACTGTTTCGGTTGGGCTGTCGTACAATAAGTTCCTCGCAAAAACGGCCTCTGATTTGGACAAGCCACATGGCTTCGCAGTTCTTGGCCGTAAAGACGCACAAGATTTTCTAAAAGACAAACCCGTTGGATTTATTTTTGGCATTGGACCGTCCTTTGCGGCCAAGCTTGAGCGAGGAGGTTTGCGAACCATCGCCGATGTGCGAGAGCTGTCTGATAACGAGATGGCACGGCGCTACGGTGATCACGGGCTGCGACTGGCTCGCCTTGCGCGCGCCGAGGATTTCCGCGCCGTCAAGCCGCGCTCCAAGCGTAAATCAGTCTCCGCTGAGACAACCTTCAATACGGATATAAGCGATATCGAGGCGTTAAAAGATAAGCTGTGGCAAGTCTGCCTGAAAACGGCAGATCGTTCCAAGGCCAAGAACATTGCTGGACGGGTAGTTATGTTGAAGCTGAAAACCGCGCAGTTTAAATCTATCACTCGTCGCCGCACTTTGGCGCAGCCTATACAGCTTGCTGATACGATTTTCAGAGCGCTGGAGCCATTATTAGAAGCAGAGGTTAAAGGCACGCCTTACCGTCTTATTGGGGCAGGAATCTCAAGCCTAAGCGCCCCTACCGGCGACAGTGCAGACCTGCTGGACCCCCAAGCCGCCAAGCGCGGTCAAGCCGAGCGGGCTTCTGACATTGCGCGGGACAAATTCGGGCAAGATGCTATTGTGACGGGGCGCGGTTTCAGGCTGAACAAAGCCCGTGCAAAACAGCACTCAAACGCGGAAAGCCTGCCAGCGAAAATTAGCCCTGACAGTGTTGACCCTTCTGAAGGTTCTAATCAGCAAGGCTCTTAAGCGTTAAAAGTAATTCTTCTTCATACGGGTCAGTATCATCAGGCCTGTTATAAGTTGAATCGTCGGCAAACTTCGACGGACGCCCGCCTTCAATCCATCCGATCAAACCCGCCAAAATCCCAAACGCAAGAAGCGCAGACACACCCAAAGCGACCCCTTGAAGCTGTGCGCCAAGGTCAAATGTTCCTGCTTGTAAGTCCAGCCCGGGTTTGGTGATAAACTCAAATTGCAGCACACACATGAAAAAGAAAAGCGCCATAGGCGCAAGGCTATATAAAATAGATTTGGGTTTGGTGACGGCCATCCAATAAACAAAACCAAACAGCAATAATCCGATTTCCAACGCGAAGGCGATGAGCGGGTAATTCCACACAGCAAAACCCAAATGCAACTCACCCCCTGGATAGAGAGGCAAGTCAGGGCGGTGGACAATCAAATCTAATATCCAATGAGAAAAGGCCAAACCAGTGATGACAAGAAACCCTTTCGCTCCTGCTTTACGATTAAACGCCCAGAAGATTGCTCCCGCAACGAGGGAAATCCCGATAGAGGTCACAAGCGAATGCGACCACGGAATATTGGAAAACGGCTCACCATCTTTCATCACCGGACCTTCGAGACCGAATATCGCCAGAACTGCAAAGACAATATCAATGGCCTGTACAGCCAAAAAGGCTTGCCATAACGCAATCAACGGTACTCCTTTGCCGCGCTGGGTGTCCCATACAGCGGGACCATAGTGACCCATAAACATTAGGGGTTACTTATTTCGTCAGCGGATAGAGTTGACCGCAGCATTGGTTCTGGCCGGCGCAGATGTGCGAAGTCCCGAAAATATTTAAATATCTCCTCTTCACTCCGACTCGCCGCATTTCGCCAAGTTGGCGCATCTTGGAGGTTTCTAACCTGACCTGTCTCATCCACGATGAAGACCGTCGGTGTTCCTTTTGTTCCATCTAAGCCAAAATCACGCGCAATATCTTGGTTCATATTTTTTTGCCCCACATCAATATATTCCAAAACGTAATGCGAAGATAACATGGCTTTGAACTTCGGAGACTCGAGATGTGTCGCCAAAGCGCGGCTATCGTGGCACCAATTTGCCCCCATAACGATGAGCGCATCTTTACTTGTTTTACCTGCTTTGATTATCGCGGCATCGACAGCGGCCCGCGCATTCTTATCCGCTTCAAACGGCATGACCTCGCCGTGGTCATCGCGAGGATAAACTTTCACGTCTTCCTTCTGGCTCTCCACAGCGAGCGTTTCTACCCCCGCCTCTTTACCCGCACTTTGCGCGGCAGAGGTTGTGCAGGCTGCCAGTAAAATCGTGCCGAATAGAGTGGGAAGTAATTTTATCATAACGACATCATAGCCCTCTTGCCTCATCAGTCAAAGTGGAACAGACAGAGTAATGTCTTTCTTTTCCTTTTTCCGGCGTTCGAAATCAAAACACTCTGAGGTTGCCCGCGAAGTTCAGCGCTTAACATCCCGACTCGAGGGGCAAACAAACCCTTGGGCAACAACGCCATCCAAACAGCCCAAACAAGAAAACTCGAAGGTCGATATAAGAAGGTATTTCCACAATGAACATGGGTTCCAATGCTATACAAGCTGGTTTGCCCATTGGGGTGGATGGGTCAGCGCAGGGCATTGCGTTAGCGAAGCCATGGACCACACGCCCGACTTTGCCGATGATGATTGCATTACTTGGCCTGACGGATTGGATGCAGCCCTCTCCGGTTGCCGCTTGCCTGCCGCTGCCCCTTCTAAACCTGCTGTTGGACAAGCGGTGATTTTAAAAGGTTATCCCGCCGGCGCTCGCAACGCTGAATACCGAGAAGGTGTGGTTTATTATGAAAGGCAGCCCGGTCAATGGATTGCCCATATCAAATCTCCTGACGAACCCGTCGTGACAGGGATGAGCGGCGGGCCCGTTTTAGACGCTCAAACAGGGGAACCCATAGGAATTATTATTACCCGCAACAGCCCTGCCGATTTGAATAATGACAGAGATCCCGACGAGAGCGCAGATTTCATCGCGCTCTCTGCGGTTTGGGACGCACTACAGAAGCGTTAAAACAACCATTGCCATAAGTACCAGAGTTGACAATGTGAAGACAACAAAACGCGGCACAACAGGACCTGTACTGACCTGAATAAAACTATGCACAACCCGAAGCGCCACATAGGCCCACGCCAGATAAAGCAACCAAACGCTCATCTGCGTTGTCAATGCGATGTAAAACATCAAGGCGTAGAAAATTGTCGGTTGCTCCAAGAGGTGATTATAATTATGGGCGGGTGCCTCAGCCCTCAGCGGCATTTTCGCCTTCCAATCACCATCAGGTGATTTTGCGGTATCAGGCGCAATCTTCACCGCCTTCATTGCCGGAATACGCCGAATATACAGCAACACCCAGATAAGTAATGTCCAGAGAATAAGAGCCAGCACCGGCGCTAGAAACGTTTCATTGGTCATCATTTTCCCCTTTTTATAACTCTTGCGACAATGACCCATAAAAAAAGGGCCTACAAGAGGCCCTTAATCATTCAAATTTGAATGTTTGGCTTAGGCCATTGAAATATTTTCAACAGCTGTTTTGCCTGTGCGCTCATTCTTGGCTGTATCGAATGTGACTTTGTCACCTTCGTTCAAACCCTGAAGGCCACCGCGCTGAAGTGCTGTAATGTGAACAAACACATCATCACCACCGGCGTCTGGTTGAATAAAGCCGAAGCCTTTTGTTGTATTGAAGAACTTAACTGTTCCTGCTTGCATTGCGTCTGACATGGTATTTCCTTTCACGTCATTTTGACTCCCCACTGTAGGAAGCTTCTGTCGAGGAAGGATATTACTGCGTACTCACAATAGCGGGCCCGATAAAATATCAGGCATACCATTTATTAGCCGGGTAGTCTGGCCGTCTTCGATAAGCGCGATATGGGGGGGATGCGTTCAAAAAGCAAGCCATTGTTTTAGCTGTTACCCTCTCGAAAAGGCCCTATTAAGAGGCCTGCAGTTTTAAACGTGTTAGGAAAATAGCTCCCCCTGCCCGCTTATAGAGGGCGGAATTCGAAACTGCGAGCAGTCTAAATGCTCCAATCGCGATGTATGCGAGCCAATTCTGTCCAGCCCATATCGTTTTTGCGCGGCGCGGTATCGTTGCCCGATCAATTTGGCAAAAGGCGCGCGGATTTCCTCGCCCCGAGACCAAGCTGGGTCATAATCTCGCCCGCCATTCATATTGCGGATATGGTTCATAATCCGCTTGGCTCTGTTGGGGGCGAAAACAGAGAGCCATTCTTGAAACAATGGAGAGACCTCCATCGGCAGACGCAAGATTGTATAAGCGGAATAGGTCGCGCCCAGATCGGCGGCGCGTTCCATAATGCTCTCTAACTCGCTGTCATTCAATCCTGGTATCATTGGCCCGAGCATAATTCCCGTTCGGATGCCCGCATCGGCCAGAGCCTGCAAAGCCTCGAAACGCTTCTCTGGTGTCGGGCAACGCGGCTCCATTGCCCGCGCCAAACTTCTGTCTTGTGTCGTGATAGAAATCATACATCGCGTAAGATTGCGCTCTCCCATCGGGGCAAGAATATCCAAATCCCGCGTGATGAGATTGGACTTCGTCAGAAGAGACACAGGATGACGAAAGTCTGAAAGCACTTGCAACACTGCGCGAATAATTTTCATCTCGCGCTCTATCGGCTGAAAAGCATCCATATGGGTGCCAATGGCAATGGGCCTCACCCGATAGCGCGGCCGCGATAATTCAGCCGTTAATAAAGCCGGCGCATCAGGCTTAGCAAAGAGCCGCGTTTCAAAATCCAGTCCCGGCGATAAGCCGTGATAAGCGTGAGTCGGACGGGCGAAACAGTAAATGCAACCATGTTCACATCCGCGATAAGGATTGATGGAGCGGTCAAACCCGACATAGGGAGAGTTGACTTTGTTAATGATTGTTTTCGGGCGCTCAATCGTAACCGTCGTACGCCGCCCTTTATTGTCGTCATAGGCAAGGCTATCCCAGCCATCCTCATACCGTTCACGCCTGTCCGCCTCATATCGTCCGCTCTGATTACTTCGCGCGGCGCGTCCCTTTTCCGTTTGCGGACGCACAGATTTAAAAGGGATATGATGTGGTTTGGCCATAAACCGACGATAGGATTTTATTCCTTCCCCGAAAAGAACAAAGAAAGAACTTTTTGTGAGTAACTTTTAGAACCTAATGCTCAAGCCTTATGCATCATAGGTATTATGATTTTTTGCAAGCGCTTTCCTATTGCCAAAATCTGGTTTCATGCGAAAGGGCCGTTTTAATTTGCAATCGCTATATACTCCCTTTGGAACTTTAAGAGACCGCCCTATGGCCCCGACTGAAATTATTGGCTTTATGGCCGCATCGCTGACGACTTTGTCTTTTGTCCCGCAAGCTTATCTGGTTATCCGCACGCGGCGAACGGCGGGCATATCTTTATTAATGTACTCATTTTTTATGGTCGGTGTATCGCTCTGGCTGACTTACGGTATTTTGACAGGGGCCAAACCGATTATTGCGAGTAATTCTGTGACGGTTGTTTTGGCGGGGACAATACTCTTCATTGCCGCATCAGAGCGTTTCAAACGTCGCGGCACATTGAAAGCTCGCAAGCCTGGCGTTGTTTTAAAGCCATTTCAAAACCCCGATATTATTTATTATCAAGCCAATCCTGGCGCTACTCCTGTAAAACAAACCGAATAGGCAGGGTCACACGCGTGCGGACAGGGGCTCCGCCAATCGTACCCGGATTAAACGCGCCGAGCGTTTTCACGACCCGCAAGGCTTCGGCGTTCATCTGCCACTGTACACCGCGCGTGACGGCTGGGTTTGATATAGACCCGTCCAATTCGATAACAAATGAGATATGTACTACACCTTGGCGGCCTATCTCTTTTGCAAGCGCGGGGTAAATTAAAGTCTCATTGATATGACGCGCCATTTCCTGTTTTCCGGCGCGATAGCCCGGACGCGTTTCCGTTTTGTTATAAACCTTATCGTCGGGTGTTTCCATAGACGGCGTTGGCGCCTCTACCGATTGCGCTGAACTTGTCGCGGCCAAACCTAGCGCTGTAATTACAGACAATATTACTGTCAGTCTTTTCATGAATAATCTCACCCTGTTTCGTCCCGTGTCAGTCGCTTGATAATCTGTTTATGCGCGGGAAACTCAGCCGTTAAGGCGGCTCTATCGGCCAATTCAAATCCCGAAAATTCAAACCCCGGAGAGACGGTGCAGCCGACCAAAGCCCATCCGCCTGTCACATCAACCGATGAGCCAAACCAAACACCTGCGGGCACGACGGCTTGAAAAACTTGCCCTGCGGCAAAGTCAGGCCCTATAGAGAGTGCGGAGTATTTTCCCGTCTCATCTATCATATGGACGGTGAGCGGATCCCCCGCATAGAAGTGCCACATTTCATCTGAGTCAATGCGGTGGAAATTTGAGACGTTTTCCGAAGTGAGCAGGAAATAAATCCCCGTGGCTGACGCGCGTTCACCCTCTGCCGCATCGGCGCGGTAAGTCTCTTTGAACCAACCGCCTTCGGGATGAGGTTGCAGGTCAAGGCGATCGATCAAGGCGCGGGCAGAATCAGGTACGGTTTCAGTCACCTTCATCCCATACTCCGCCCGCCCGAAGCAGACTAGCGATATCCGCGCCGCGGCGGCTGCTCAAAATCGGGCTGACAGCTTTTCTTATAGCATTGGCGCAGTTTCTTGACCTTGCCGTCACCGCGCTCTGTGTAAAACACATTGGACGGACAGGCATGGATTCTCAGAATGGGCGGCGCATTACGGCGTGCTTCGACAAAAGCAATTTGCGTCTGATCTGCCGAAGGCGGGCCGCCGCACCACGGACCAGAGCAAGAGATTTCCATATCCACGGGGAAACCGCGTAGCGGAACGTCCATACGGCGATTTGGCCCCAGCGAAAACCCTTCAAACCAGGCGCGCGTGATTTGCGGCGGGCGCGGTTTGAACTGGTTTTGCAAATCCATCGGGCCGCGCGGTTTGTAATTTACGGTCCGGAATTTACCCACCAAAACATGGTAGGTCGTCGCGCTTTGCTTGGCCTCTTCCATCGTCTTGGCCAAGTCTGGACGCATGCAAGAGAGCGCGGACGCGCTTTGTGACGCCGCCAAAAGCGACAGACCTAGAAGACCTGCGGTCAGAGTACGTTTTAACATTTGAACCTCCAATAATGGGTGTGCCGAATGTATGACCTAGCAGGCATGGCCTGAATACTCTCTGACGTTCGGATTTATCTGCCGTTCAGACTGGCGCTAAGGCGCGAAACGTTTGAATTTGACCGCTGATAGCGTCGAGGCCGCATTGCGGTGTTCGGCCGCCGCGACATAATCAGGCAAAGCAAAAAAGTGTTTCATATGCGCGTCATCCCGAAATTCGAGCAAAACAACTTTATCCCCCTTCATATTTGGCGTCATCGCCACGGGGGCTTCGTCATTCGCCAATATTTTCACGCCTTCGCGCATGAAAATCGGTGTAGCGAGTTCGACATAGCGGCCATACCCCGCGCGGTCATGGATAGTGAAATGGGCAAGGACGAAAGTAGACATGGGCGGCTCTTTGATGGCAAGGGTTTGAGTAATGAGAGCGTGAAAGGTGGAACGGCATCTGTAAATAAACGATTTTGTACGGCCTGCGAACGCCAATGCGTTTTGTAACTATCGACTAGATATCATAGGCGCAGCGTCTCTCCCCCTTCTGCTTTGGAGAAATGGTGGCCGAAGGCTGGATGAGGGGGACATATACGCCCAAGTTTTTCGCCCCACTCGCGATTCTACCATCCGCGTGACCCGGTAGGGTCTGCCCCGAAGGGGAACGCGCGGATGCTGTCGCCGAATTATACGATACCCAAGTTTTTCGTCCCACTCGCCATCCTACCATCCGCGTGACCGTATGCGGTCTGCCCGAAGGGAACGCGCGGATGCTGCGTCCGAATTGTGATCCGCGTAGGTCTTTCGTACTACTCGCCATCTAGGGCCAAGCCAGTTTCACGTAATTCCTATAAATAGGACATGCCCGTGAGGCGGTCTCCTTACCGGAAGACCGAG
>CAZMEN010000091.1:0-8609 GCA_964565335.1 uncultured Algimonas sp.
TCCTGGACTGGGGTTGTTGTAATTATGGCCGCTTCATAAACAACCGCTGCCGCGTAGTGGAAGCTGCGTAAAACATTACTACTCTTGGTCTCCATCGCAGGGGCCACTACGCGGGCTGTCCTATTTTTAAGGATTTAACGTGACGAAGGCTCGGCCCAAGATGGCGAGTGAGAGAGAAAACTTGGGCAAAGAACAATTCGGTTACAGCATCCTTACTATCTCTGCTTTGCAGAGCCGCGTTTGGATGAACTATTAAATCACATTCATAATCTGTGCTCCTCCCTTGTTGATGCAGGGCGGGGTAATTAAATGGACGATAGATTACGAAACTTAACGTCTATAGGAGTTCTTATGCGTAAGTCTTTATTGATTGCGGCGAGTGGGTTGGCCCTTATCGCGGCCCCGATTGCCTTATCCACCACGGCGATATCGCAGGGCGTCTATTCCGGCGCGACTGTCGTCGGCGAAACCTCTGTTCTCACCATTGATAATACGCGCGGCGTGTTGACCATGGCCCCGCTCTTGGAAAAAGTGACGCCTGCCGTTGTGTCCATTGACGTCGAAGGTACCAGCAAGCCTGCTTCCGCAAGGTCTTCTGACCAAGAGGATTTATTGCGACGCTTTTTCGGAGACCGCATTCCCAATACGCAAAATCAACCCAAACGCGGATTGGGCTCCGGCGTAATCGTTGATGCGCGCGAAGGCTTAATCATCACAAATAATCATGTCGTCGAAGATGCTGACCGCATCACTATCACGCTCGAAGATAAGCGCGAATTGGAAGGCAAGCTCATCGGGTCTGACCCCAAAACCGATTTGGCCTTGGTCAAAATTGACGCGCGCAATTTGAAAGCCTTGAAACTCGCCAAAAGCGGCAATGTAAAAGTCGGTGATTATGTTATCGCCGTTGGCAACCCGTTCGGCCTGTCCAGTACGGTAACATCCGGCATCGTCAGTGCCTTGGGCCGCGATCAGGCCGGCAGCGATAATTATCAGGATTACATCCAAACCGATGCGTCGATTAACCCGGGTAATTCGGGCGGCGCTTTAGTAAATTCCAAAGGTGAGTTAATCGGCATTAATACGGCCATTTTATCACGTTCGGGCGGTAATAACGGCATTGGTTTTGCCGTGCCGACTCGTATTGTGTCGTCTGTTGTAGAGCAGTTAAAAGAGAACGGCGAAGTCCGCCGCGGACGTATCGGTGTCGCGATTCAGAACATCACGCCCGACCTACGGGAGTCTCTCAATCTGCCAACCCTTAACGGCGCTTTGGTGAGTGCCGTCTCTGATGACACGCCTGCGGCAAAGGCTGGTTTGAAAGAAGGCGATATTATTATTGGCTTCAATGGAGACGAAATTCAGGATAGCGGCGATATCCGTAACGCAGTCGGCCTCGTCCTGCCCGGAACGCGGACGGATTTGACCTATATTCGCGACGGTAAGCGCCGCACGACCCGTATCGAAGTCGCCGAAGTGGAAGAAGACCGCGAAATATTGACCGCCGAAGACGCCGTTGATGATATCCCCGCCATGGAAGCATTTTCAGGGGCGTCTATCGGCGACATTCCCGATGATGTGGAACTACGCGGCGGCGAAGATGGTGTTTACGTCATGTCCGTCGAGCGCAATTCCAAAGCTTACCGCGCGGGTCTACGCCGCGGCGATGTTATTCGCTCGGTGAACTTGAAAGATATTCGCAACCTGTCCGAGTTTGAAAAACGCATCTCTGATAAATCCGGCCCCCTCGCCCTTTCAGTTGAGCGCGATGGACAGCGAGTTTTGATGGCGGTGAAATAAGCCGCCCGCAATACGCCTCTTTACCCTCAGAAAAGCCCGCCTTCTGGCGGGTATTTCAGCCCCGTAATTCCACTTGAAATAGACTTCGGCCTGCGGCAAACTGTCCGCAAGTGGAAATCAATCCACGTGAACCTAAAATGGGGGAAGTTATGGATATTGTAGGATTAGTGATCGGTTTGGCCGGTGGCGCATTAGGCGGCAATGTTGCCGGCTCTGCAATGAAATCAAATATGGGGACAATGGGCCGGAGCCTTACCGGTATTGTAGGCGGTACAGGCCTATCCTTTATCGCGCAACATTTCGGGCTTAGCCTCGGCGACCCAACGGCCGGCGGCAGCTTGGACGTTATGAGTATCCTCAGCAATGTTATTTCCGGCGGCCTTGGCGGCGCGGTCCTAACGGGGATTTTAGGCGCGATTAAAAAATAATCGTCCACGCTAATTCGGTAGCGTGTATAAAATTAGACCTGCCCATGTTTTTATGCATGGGCAGGTTTTTTAATGTGTTCTGCAAATAGACAGATTTTGAAAAAGGAGGATTAGTAATTCAAAATCGGTGCTAACCAGCGCTCTGTATCTTCGAGGCTCATATCCTTACGGCGAGCATAATCTTCGACTTGGTCTTTTTCAATTTTACCGACGCCGAAATAAACGCTCTCAGGATGTCCGAAATAAATACCGGAGACTGAACTGGCGGGGTGCATCGCAAAGCTCTGCGTCAGGATGACCGATGTTTCTTTGGTTGCATCCAAGAGATTAAACAATGTGGATTTTTCAGTATGGTCAGGCTGCGCCGGATAGCCAGGGGCTGGCCGGATACCGGCATATTTTTCGGCAATTAAGTCATCGCCGACGGATGTTTCATCTGGTGCGTAACCCCAATACTCCATGCGGACCCGCTTATGAAGATGCTCTGCAAAGGCTTCGGCCAAACGGTCACAAAGCGCTTTGAATAGGATGGAATTATAATCATCGCCCGCGGCTTCGAATTCTTTGGATTTGGCCTCTTCCCCTAATCCCGCAGTCACGCAAAAGCCGCCAATATAGTCGCCATGAGGCGAACAGAAATCGGAGACACAATAATTAGGCTTGTTCTTGCTTCCCTTGCTGATTTGCTGACGCAAACCGTGGAAACGGCCAATCTTCTGGCTCATTGCCTCATCTTCAAAAACGTCGACATCATCGCCATTTTGTTTAGCGGGCCAGAAACCGAAAACGGCATTTGCCTTAACCCATTTCTCGGCAATCATTGTGTCGAGCATAACGTTTGCGTCTTTGAAAAGGTCTCTCGCGGCTTCGCCGTAGTTTTCATTCTCGAGGATAGCCGGATATCTGCCCTTTAATTCCCATGTCGCAAAGAAAGGCGTCCAGTCAATAAAGTCGCGCAAATTTTCCAGCGGGTAATCGAGAAGTGTTTTCGTTCCCGTAAAACTTGGTTTGTGCGGGCTGTACGCGTCCCAACCTTTATCAGGGGTCCAAGCGTTATCACGTGCTTCTTTAAGGGTGAGGCGCGCCTTAGCAGACTGGCCACGCTGATGCGCTTCACGAGATTTGACATACTCTGCTTTAATCTCGGCTTGATAATCATCAGACCCGTCGCCCAGTAAGGCGCCGACGACACCAACGGCACGGGACGCATCTGTAACATAAACGACTTGCCCATTTTGATAAGCGGGGTCAATTTTTACAGCTGTATGTGTCTTCGATGTCGTCGCGCCGCCTATCAATAAAGGCATGTCCATACCGAGGCGTTGCATTTCCTTTCCGACATAGACCATTTCGTCCAGAGACGGTGTAATCAGCCCTGACAGGCCAATCATATCCACATCATGTTCCTGCGCGGCAGCGAGAATTTTATCACACGGCACCATGACGCCGAGATCAACAACGTCATAGCCGTTACATTGCAGCACGACCCCGACGATATTTTTGCCGATATCATGAACGTCACCTTTGACGGTCGCCATGAGGACCCGGCCATTTGATGACCCGGCTGTTCCGAGTTCTTCTTTTTCCTGCTCCATAAAGGGCATAAGATGCGCAACCGAAGCTTTCATTACACGAGCGGACTTGACTACTTGCGGTAAGAACATTTTACCGGAGCCAAACAGATCACCAACAACGTTCATTCCGTCCATCAATGGTCCTTCGATAACATGAAGCGGGCGATCTGCGTTCAGACGGGCCTCTTCTGTATCTTCGACAATGAAATCCGTAATGCCGCGAACAAGAGCATGCTCAAGACGCTTATTAACAGGCTGTTCGCGCCATTTAGTATCCACCACGGCGGCTTTGGCTTTGCCGTCTCCTCGATATTTTTCAGCCACATCTAAGAGACGGTCTGTTGCGTCATCGCGGCGGTTCAAGATTACATCCTCGACCCGTTCGCGTAGCTCATCAGGAATATCATCATAAATCGTCAACTGACCCGCATTCACAATCGCCAAATCCAAACCCGCTGGAATAGCATGGTAAAGGAAGACGGAGTGCATAGCTTCGCGCAAGGGTTCATTACCGCGAAAGGCAAAACTCACATTGGAGAGACCGCCGGAGATACGCGCATGCGGTAGCTTGGCTTTAATGCGGCGACAGGCTTCGATGAAGTCGACAGAGTAATTATTATGCTCTTCAATACCGGTTGCTACAGCAAAAATGTTCGGGTCAAAAATAATGTCTTCTGGGGGAAAGTTAATTTCCTCCGTCAACAATTTATAGGCGCGTTCACAAATTTCGAATTTGTGGTCGGCTGTTTCTGCCTGCCCTTCCTCGTCGAAGGCCATAACAACGACGGCCGCGCCGAGATCTCGACATTTTTTCGCTTGCTCCAAAAATGGGGCTTCGCCCTCTTTCATCGAAATCGAATTAACGACAGCTTTTCCCTGGACACACTTCAACCCAGCTTCGAGGACTTCCCATTTGGAACTGTCGATCATAATCGGCACACGGGAGATATCAGGTTCGCCGGCCAGCAATTGCAAAAATCGCGTCATTGCTGCCACGCCATCAATCAAACCATCATCCATATTGATGTCGATAATTTGCGCACCGCTTTCGACTTGTTGTCTTGCGACAGAGAGGGCTTTTTCAAAGTCCCCTTTGACGATCATTTTTTTGAAACGGGCCGATCCAGATACATTGGTGCGTTCACCGACATTTACAAATTGTGTTGTTGCTGCGCTCATGACTTATACCGCAATCTGAAAGGGTTCGAGGCCGGAGAGACGCAGGGTCTGAGGCGGCTCCAACGGAATACGCGGCGCGATACCCTCTGCGGCGGTTGCAATGGCCGCGATATGGTCTGGTGTCGTCCCGCAACACCCCCCAAGTATGTTCACAAAGCCTTCTTCAATCCAAGGCTTGATCTGCGCGCTCATGTCGCCCGGCGTTTCATCATACTCACCAAAAGCATTTGGCAGCCCAGCATTTGGGAACGAAATAACATGCGTATTTGTTACGCGCGAAATGGCTTCAATGTGGGGACGCATTTCATCTGCCCCTAAGGCGCAATTAAGTCCCACGGCAAAAGGTTTGGCATGGGCCACAGAAATCCAAAAGGCTTCCGCAGTTTGCCCTGATAAAGTCCGGCCGGAACGGTCCGTAATCGTGCCGGAGATAAGAATAGGTTTTTCATAACCGACTTTATCAAAGACGTGCCGCGCTGCTGCAATTGCAGCTTTACAATTCAGCGTATCAAAAACAGTTTCAATCAAAATGGCGTCGACGATGTCTATCATTGCCTCCATTTGACCAACATAACTTTCCATTACCTCATCAAATGTGACATCGCGGAAACCCGGATCTTCAACCTTGGGCGAAATGGATAGCGTCTTATTCATCGGCCCAACAGACCCCAGAATACAGCGCGGTTTTTCTGGAGTTCTCGCAGTCCATTCATCTGCACATTTTTTTGCTAGTTTCGCCGCCTCTCGCGCGATTTCAGGTGCCAATTCAGACATGTCATAATCGGCTTGTGAGATCGTTGTTGCGTTGAAGCTGTTCGTTTCAATCAAATCGGCACCCGCCGCCAAAAATTGATTATGCACTTTCGCAACGGCCTCAGGTTTTGTGAGGACAAGTAAGTCATTATTACCTTGCAAAGGAGAAGGCCAATCCTTGAATCGCTCGCCCCGAAAATCTTCTTCTTGAAGGTTTTGCTTTTGCAACATTGTTCCCATGGCGCCATCAAGCATGATGATGCGTTTTTTTATATTCTCTTCGATTTTTGGCCAGTTAGACATAGCGATCCCATAGATTTGCGCGGCGTTTAGCAGGCTTCACTAAAAGAGTATATAAAGAATTCTTTATATTGCACCATTTTTTATACTTGCACCCTCTGCGCAAGACGCTAAACGGCCAATTGTTGGTCGCCTCGAAAGAGACGTGAATATGGGAATGGGCTGTGATTGCCCGACGGCTCCCGCCGCTGTGAAGGGAAAGAAACCTCACACATGTCACTGAATTTTTTATTCGGGAAGACGTGAGTGTTTCGTCAGACCCCTAAGTCAGAAGACCTGCCAACAAAGTCGCCAGCACGCTTGGGCGGGATGAACCAATGCGTATGGAAAAGGCCATGAGGCCTTCGCTCCTATGACGACATAATTTGAAACGTCACCCTGACACAACAGTCAGGATATAATGGAGTGTGACATGAAACGATTACTATTAGGGGTCGCGCTATCTGCGCTCGGCACATCAGCTTTGGCGCAGGTTCAAGCCGATTATGAAATACCAAGAGATAAAGCTGTTAAAGAACGCCTTGAGGAAACTAACGCAAGCGGAGAGATACTGCTTATACATTATATAGACTTTAATTCGGATGGTATTATTGTGACGGCTGATAGAGTTGGATATTCTACATCCGATGAACTCACGGCCCCTGTTTCGGTCATCACAGAAACCGACATCCAAAACCGCAACCAAGCTTTTATTACCGACCTGTTGCGCACAATCCCCGGTCTCGGTGTCTCACAATCCGGCGGCGGCGGAAGCCTCACACAATTACGATTGCGCGGGTCAGAGGCCAATCATGTCCTCGTCATTATTGACGGGGTGCAGATGAATAACCCCAATGACGGCGCGTTCGATTTCGGCGGTCTTCGCAGTGAAGACGTCGTCAAAATCGAAGTCCTGCGCGGCGAACAATCTGCTCTTTATGGCTCTGACGCCATTGGCGGTGTCATCAACATCATCACCCGTTCAGGTGACGCTCAACCGCAAATAAGAGGGGCTTTAGAATATGGCAGCCGCGAGACTATTGAAGGCCAAATAAGCGGTGGATATGATTTGGGTGTCGCTGCCCTTACCGTGAATGCGAATGTCTTTGAAACGGATGGGTTTGATGTTTCAGGAACGAACGGAAATCGCGACGGCGCGCAAAGCCGTAGCTTTGCAATCGGTCTAAATCGTGTGAACATTGGCGGCCTCACCCTGTCGGCCAAATACGGCATTGCCGAACGCGAAAACGAATTTGACGAAGATAGTGATTTTGACGGGCGTTTGAACGACACAGACAGCCTGACTCATGTGACCCAAACAACTGCGCGCATTGACGGGCGTTTTGAATTGATTGGGTTTGATCACCTTATCCAATCCAACATGGTTGAAACAGAAACAGAGACTGAAGCCGGATTTGCCAATACCACAATCGGTACGCGTCAAAACGCCAGTTGGGCTGCTAAGCGAAATTTTTCTGACCATCACAACCTGACGCTCCTCGGCGAAATCGAACGCGAAGAATATAAATTTGAAGGCGATGAGGATGTTCCTGATATTTATAATTACGGCCTGGTCGCTGACTACCGCTTTAATCGCGACGCCGTCACCCTGAGCGCTTCTGCGCGCTATGACATTAATGATGTCTTTGCGGATGCGACCACTTGGCGTGTCGGCGGCGCCTATAATTTTGACTGGGACGGTAGACTCAGAGCGTCCGTCGGAACGGGCGTTAAGAACCCAACTTTAATAGAACTATTCGGCTTCTTTCCGGAGAGCCGATTTACAGGCAATCCTGATTTAAAGCCCGAAACCTCTTTAGGGTTTTCGGCGGGTTATACGCAAAATCTGGGCGATTTCACAGTCTCGATTGATTACTTCCGATCAGAATTAGACAATGAAATCACCACGATTTTCAACCCTGATTTTACAACAAGTGTCTTAAACCTCGGAACGGACAGCACACGCGAAGGCATCGAAGTCGAAGCCAAATGGGCGGCCTCTGATAACGTCTCGCTGCAAGGTTCTGCCAGCTTCCTCAGCAGCGAAGAAAACGGTGCAGACGAAATCCGCCGGCCCGATTTCCTTGCCGGCGCTATGGCGACATGGTCAGCCACAGATGCTTTGAGGCTTACCGTCACCGCCGATCATACGGGCAAGCAATTGGACACAGATTTTGCAACATTCTCAAATGTCGAACTGGACGCCTATACTTTGGTAGGAGCCAATATCCGTTACGCCCTATCCGATGAGATTGACGTTTATCTGCGAGGAACAAACCTACTGGATGAAGACTATCAAGACGTTGTTGGGTTTTCGACAGCGGGACGCGGTGTGTTCGCAGGTTTATCAACTCACTTTTAGTCCTTTTTCAGCGCGTCATTCCGCGTTGCGCGTGGAGTGACGCAGCTATTTATTGACAGTGTCTCGATTGGGGCGTTCAATCGTTAATTCCGTCGGCGAGATTACATTTTCGCCCATAAAGGCATAATGGCGCTCAACCTTATATCCGGCCTCTTCCAGAAACGTTATCAGGCTATCTTCGCCCAAGAGATGCGCCACGCCGACCACGACGAGACTGTCTCCGCTGTCTTCAAG
>CAZMEN010000092.1:0-8444 GCA_964565335.1 uncultured Algimonas sp.
TCTTCCGGTAAGGAGACCGCCTCACGGGCATGTCCTCCATTTTTGGCGGGTTGCCATCCGTTCACGGCAATCGATTTTATCGATTGCACATTCACCCCAACCCGCATTGGGGTGGGTATACGTGAAATTGGCTCCGCACTGGATTGCGAGTTGGAAATTCCGCTTGGAAGGTAACTAATCATAGCAAATATGTTGGCTGTATAAAAAGCCCACTTAGTAACCCAAAATAAAGGTTTCCATAATACAACATAATGCAGATTATGTTGTATTAAATACCCGCTGTTATTAGGTTCTACGTTAGGGCTCTTATGTTATCACCTCGCCACGCCTCTGATTCATCCGCATATTTACCGCCAAACTTTGTTGTTAGGAACGGTAGTAAGATGGTTTCGGCTTATGCCGAATTCTTTGCGCTTAACATTAATGCCAATACGAATGATGCCTATGCCAATGGTCTCCGGCTTTTCTTTGAGCATTGCGAAAAAATTGGCCTAACGGATGTTTTGGATATTGAGCCGACACATGTACAGGACTTCAATGTCACGACATTAGGTAAAGGCTACGGCACAGCGAGCCTTCGCCAGTATTTATCCGCCATTCGAATGTTCTTCGACAGTTGCGTTGTGCGCGGCGTCTTATCGGTCAACCCGGCCAAAGCCGTTAAACTGCCACGCGCCAGTAGCGGCACAGGTAAAACGCCGGTGATCGTGTCTAATCAAGTACGGGAAATACTCGATTCTATTCCGAAAATGCGTGAAATAGACTTGCGTGACCGCGCCTTAATCGGATTGATGGTTTACTCCTTCTTTCGGATTTCGGCAGCGCTTTCGCTAAAAGTACGCGACTATGAACTCCGCGGTGACCAGCGCTGGCTTATAGGTGAAGAGAAAGGCTCTAAACGCCATGAAATGCCAGTCCATCCTGATTTGGAAGATGTGATGGATGAGTATCTGATGGAAACAGCTTTGTTTAATTCGCCTAACGCTTTGATATTTCAGTCGTGTATCGGAAGGAACGGTAAATTGACGGGAAAGCCGTTTGACCGCAATTCCTCTTGGCGTATGGTGCGTAAGCGCGCAAAGACGGCAGGTATTCACCGCGACATAGGCAATCATTCTTTTCGTGCAACGGGTATAACAACCTATCTCAATAATGGCGGTACTTTGGAGGATGCCCGGATTATGGCAAATCATTCAAACTCTACAACGACAAAACTCTATGACCGCACAAAAGATGTCGCAAAAGTCCAAGAAATTCAGCGGCTTAAATTCTAACCTTCGTGTAATTTCTCTATTCTAAAGGCCTTTATGCAAACCGCTATCATCGTCCCTGCCCGCTATGCTTCCACGCGGTTTCCCGGAAAGCCATTGGCTCAGCTTGGCGGCATTAGCATGGTCGTCAGAACGGCTCGGAACGCCGCCGCTGCGGTGGAGAGCATAGGAAATGCAGTGTCAATCGTCGCGACGGACGACGAACGTATCATGGCGCATTGTAATGATCACAATTTGCTGTGTATCATGACAGAGAGTGAATTGCCGTCCGGTAGCGACCGTGCATTGGCTGCTGTTAAAGCATTTGAGACGCGCTCGGGGCACCAGATTGATACCATTGTTAATCTACAGGGAGATGCGCCTTTCACACCCGCCGCACATGTTAAAGCCGTTGTTGAGGCCTTGAGGAACAATCATGCTTTTGATGTCGCGACGCCTTACATTCAGCTTGATTGGGATAGTCTGGACATGCTCAGGCATGATAAAATGACGACGCCGTTCAGCGGCACGACACTGGTCGCCGATACCCAAGGGAAGGCATTGTGGTTTTCCAAAAACATCATCCCTGCTATACGCAAAGAAGAACGCTTAAGAGCGCAAAGCCCCCTCTCCCCGGTTCGCAGACACATCGGGCTTTATGCTTATAGAAAGGCCGCTTTGGAGAGATTTGTTTCCTTACCTGTCGGACATTGGGAAGATTTGGAGGGGTTAGAGCAATTACGCTGCCTAGAGAATAACCTTACCGTGGGGTGTGTTCCCGTCGAACCTGCGGAGATTGCCATTTCTGGCATTGATACGCCCGAAGATTTAGCGCGGGCCGAGGCCCTACTCGCTCAACTTAAAGCGTGATTTCCATACCGTCATAGGCAGGCACGGAAATAGGCGGTAATTCAGCGGAAAGCACATCGTAATCCATATCAATATGCAGATTTGTCAGAATACCGCGTCTGGCGTGAGTGCGGGCCAACCAAGACAGAGTCTTATCAGCATTCGCATGTGTCGGGTGGTCATTATAGCGCAGCGAATCCACAATGAAGGTATCAATCCCTTCAAGTGCCGTAAGCGCTGCATCAGGTATGTTCCAAACATCAGGCGCATAGGCGAGCGTCTTATCGAAGATAAAGCCTAAAGATGGTGTGGGGCCGTGGCTGAGCTGAAGCACATCAATGGACAGCGAACCGCCGGGTCCAGCAACCCTAATAACATCGCCGCCTTTCATAAGAGGTTGCAGCGCCAGAATTGGAGGGTGAACACGGCCTTGAGGTTTTTCAAAACAGTAATGAAAGCGGCTGTGAACATGGGACTTCGTATTTTCATCCATATAAGTCGGAATTTGCGTTCGCATGCGATAAGCAATTGCGCGCAGATCATCGATACCATGACTTTGGTCGGCATGTTCATGCGTATAAAGAACAGCATCGAGACGTTGAATATCAGCGCTCAGGAATTGTTCGCGCAGGTCTGGACTTGTATCAATAAGGACAGAGGTTCTCTTTTCAATTGCAGGCAGAGCGTCGCCTTCCCAATATTCGACATAAAGCGAAGACCGAGTGCGGCTGTTCTTGGGGTTTTCAGGATTGCAAGATCCCCAGTCGCCGCCGACACGCGGAACGCCGCCCGAAGAGCCACAACCTAGAATGATAGCCCGTAACCCCATATCAGGATGTCCATGTCAGAGTGCGGTCTGCCTTTTGGAACAGAGCAAAATACGCTTCCGTTGTGCGCTTCGCCGTCTCTTCAAAACTCCAGCCTTTCACATCGGCCAAGCCTTGGCAGACTTCTGTGACATAGGCGGGCTCATTACGGCGGCCACGATAAGGCACTGGCGCCAAATACGGGCAATCTGTTTCAATCATGACCCGGTCATCCGGCATGATTTCGATAATCTGCCGCACATCATGCGCATTCTTAAATGTCGCGATGCCGGAGACAGAAAAATACAGCCCCATCTCAATAGCGTCTTTAGCAAGTTCCATTCCGGACGTGTAGCAGTGCAAAAGAGCGGGGAAGGTTCCCTTCCCCATTTCGCGGTCGAGGGTTTTTCGCATGAGGTCATCGGCTTCACGCGTATGAATAATCAAAGGAAGTTGCAACTCTCGTGCAGCGTCAATATGGGCTTGAAAGTTAAACACCTGTTCGGCTTCGGAACTATACCCATAATGAAAGTCCAGTCCTGTCTCACCAATGCCTATAACTTTGGGGTGCTGCGCCATCTCAACCAGTTCATTGGCTGTTATGTTTGGGTTATCCTTCGCATCATGTGGGTGCGTCCCCACACTGGCCCAGATGGGACCATCCAAATTCGCAACATCCAAAACAGCGTTGAAGTCTTTGATATTACAGCAAATGTTAAGAAGTCCTGATACATTGGCGGCCTTCGCACGCGCAATTACTTCGGGCAAATCATCGGCAAACTTTTCGCCGTGGAGGTTTACATGACTATCAATGAGCATCAGCCTGCCCTTACCGCACTTAGCGTATTTAACATCGTCGCTGTTTTATTGAGGTTAATCGCCGATTCTGTGAGTTTTTGTTCACGAATATGCGCCCAAGCTTTGATCCATTCATGGGGTGATTTCTTTATTTTTGGCGGCGAGAATGCCCCCTCCCACTCCCCAGTTTGGGAAAAAGTCGCGCAGGCCTGGATATTGTCCTCCAGTACATCCCAAAACAGCGCGCGAGCAACTAAAGCATTTTGAGGAGCTAATGATTTTGCAATATCCATATCCATTTTCGCTCTACCATTGCCAAGGGACTCCATGAAACGCTTCAAAGGCAATAAAACTTGGGGGGCGTTCTGCGCCAAAGCAACGGCTTTGCCGGGCCCGCCACGGCTCAAGACCGCACAAGCCTCAATAAGATCAGACGTTCCCTGTCCTTGTCGGGACAACCAGTTTAAAATATCCGCTTTTGGCACCGCCTTTAAAGCCATCACCATACAGCGAGAACGGATGGTTGGTAACAGACGGCCTGGTGATGACGACAACAAAATTAGAACGGTATTGGTCGGCGGTTCTTCTAACATTTTCAAGAGAGCGTTTTCCGCATTGGTGTTTAAATCATCAGCCGTGTCAATAATGATAACACGTCGTTCTTTATCTTCAGATGCTGTGCCTTGAAGAAAACCCCCTACGGAACGGATAAGGTCTACGGGAATATCCTGTTTAAACTTCTTCGTTTTACTGTCCCAAGAGCGATTGACGACAAACAAATTGCCATGCCCCCGACTTTCAATTCTTTGAGAAACTGGGTCAGTCTTTGGGATATCCAAACTATCCGCCATCAAGCTTTTCCCGCCTAATAATGACCGCGCCATACGGTAAGCGAAGGTCGCTTTGCCGATACCCGGCGCGCCTGTCAGCAACCAAGCATGATGTAAGCGGCCAGATTGTTTGGCTTGCAAAAACCGCCTTTCCGCCTCCGCGTGCCCCAATAAATCATATGTCTCTCGAGGGTGAGCACATCCCGGCGCACGATCAGACTCAGGAAGGCTTTCTGTTTCAAACCCTTTGGCCATGTTTACGCGTTACAGGCACTCAATTTACCGGCCAAATCAGGATAGCGTTTGGTCAAAGCGTGAATGATACGGGCATGAATAGCCTCAATTCCTGTTCCCGCATCGACGGTCACAAAACGATCGGCATTTTGATGTGCTATGTTCAGGAAAGCATCTCTCAAAACATTGTGAAACTCAATGCTTTCCTTATCGAAGCGTGAAAGGTCTTCGCCGCGCCGTTCCACGCGTTTTTGTGCAAGGATTGGGTCAATATCGAACAGAATTGTAAGATTAGGCTCAAAACCATCCATGACGGCTTTATGTACGGCCATGACTTTCTCCGCGCCTAGCTCTCTCGCATAGCCTTGATAAGCGAGGCTCGAGTCTGCGAAACGGTCACTAATCACCCACGCCCCACGGGCCAAGGCGGGTTTTATCAGTTTCTCGACATGATCGAGACGCGCTGCATACATTAGTAATAATTCAGTCATACCTGACCAACGTTCATGCGTGCCTGAGAGAACTAACTCCCGTATTGCTTCTGCGCCGAATGTTCCGCCGGGTTCGCGGGTCAGTAAGGTCTCAATGCCTGCGCTTTCCAAAGCATCTGAGAGCAGCTTAGCTTGTGTTGTCTTGCCTGCGCCCTCGCCGCCTTCAAACGTTATGAATTGTCCGATTGTCATCATTAGCCTCTGATCGTATTCAGGAGTGAGGTCCAAGCTTTACCAAAGGCAGATTTGGCACTTACAGATTCCGCCGCGACGACGGGGACACGCTCAAGTTCAATATCGCCGTTATAGACGATGATTTCACCCAAAGCTTCCCCTTCTTTTATTGGGGCAATCGCTGTTTTGGCGTGAAGTTCAGACCGTAAGTTCCGTCTATCCGTTCGCAACAAACCGACGTTAACATCGGACGCTGCATTCAGTTTTACTTTAGCAACTTTACCCATATAGACATCAATTTCTGCGACGTGCTGATCAGCTTTAAATGCCTCATAAACTTTGAATTGTGTGAATGCCGCGTTCATCAGCGTTACCGCCGTTTCTCGTCTGGCAGAATTACTCTCCATCCCATTGAAAACGATAATTTTGCGTTCGCCGTCACGCTCTGCGGAGCCGACAAGCCCATATCCTGAGACTTCGGTGTGCCCTGTTTTCAAACCATCTGCACCTGTGAACCGCCCCAAAAGTGGGTTTCGATTACTTTGGGAAATATTATTCCATATAAATGTACGTTCATTGTAAAGGCTATAATATTGCGGAAAGCGCCTTATCATTAAATCCGCGAGTTTAGCGAGGTCTAAGGCACTAATCTCATGACCTGGATCAGGCCACCCTGTGGCGTTGAGGAAAGTCGCTGATGACAAGCCAAGTTCCTTTGCCCTAACTGTCATTTCATTGGCGAAAGCCGTTTCGGAGCCTGCCAATCCTTCGGCGAGTACAATGCAGGCGTCATTCCCCGATTGTATGATAACGCCCCGCAATAGATCTTCGACACGAGCTTTAGATTTCACGTCTAGAAACATGGTGGAAGAACCGGATTTCGCTCCGCCGCGTCTCCACGCTTCTTCGCTTACATAAAATTCCGTATCCAAAGTGATGCGTCCGGACTCAAGGGCTTCGAAAACCATAAAGGCCGTCATGATTTTCGTCATAGAGGCTGGCGGCATTGGGCGATCCGCATCTTTGCTGAATAATATCTCGCCTGTATTGAAATCCATTAAAACGGCATGCGGGGCGTCTGTTTGAAAACCTGCCAAAGTTTGAGCCGACGCCGTCAACGGAGCTGTTGCGAGCAGCATGGTAAGTGAGGTCAAACAAAGTGATGTGTATAATCGCATGGGTGCGTCATATCCGATATTAGAATCAAAAGAGGCACTCAAAAGAGTGCCTCTCATACATCACATAGCTTTGTGGCAATCGCAAGGCCGATAGGCGATGCGCAAACCGCGCTTAATTAGTCTCCGTTAATCCCGTAGCGTATTATAAATTCGGGAATTCACAGCCGGAATGAACCGAGGCTGATTTACATCGCGCTTGTCGCTTTTGGCGATATGAATCGGCCCTTTGATTGTCAGTGTTATTTGGCTGTCATCATGCTCTGGCGCGGGTTGGCCGGGAACCGGGATAGGCGAGCGCGGCGCAATCGGGCCGTAATTATCTGCCACAGGGTAATCAGGCTCAAATTGCGGGTTGGCTTGCGGCATATCGAAATAATCCATTGAGACTTGCGGCGTATCCGGTGTCGGCATGGGGTTTTCGTAAGGTAGAGTCGGCAGAGCGCTTTCATAAGGTGATACCTCTGAATGTCTTTGAGGTGTAGGCTCTTGATATGGTAGGGGCGCCGAATAAGGCGTCGGCGTTTGAGGTTGCTCCTGCATACTGATTGGCGGCAATGCAGGAGACGGCGCTACGGCCTGTCTGGAGGCATTCGGATCAGCAGGTCCGATATAACGCACACGGACACGGGCAAGGCCACCGTCAATGGTGCCAAGCGCTTGAGCCGCGCCTTTAGATAAATCGATAATACGCGTATCCACAAATGGCCCGCGATCATTCAGACGAACAATCAAGCTGCGTCCATTTTCTAAATTCTCGACGTGTAGTAAAGAATTCAGAGGCAGTGTGCGATGCGCCGCCGTCATATCATTCATATTGAAGATTTCGCCAGTCGCAGTGGGGCGGCCATGAAACTTTTCGCCGTACCAAGAGGCGATTCCTGCAACATCATAGGCCGGGTCATGCTCGGGTTTATGGCTTTGGCCATCAATCGTATAAAGCTGGCCGAGCTTCTGATGGGAGTAAAGCTGTACATCCACGGAATTCGGATCGAATTGCGGGCCGCTCCGCATAGGCTGTTGCAGAGGCTGTTTGGGTTCGGCTCTATATTGAGGCGTATAAGGGGTTGGCTGTGAGCGTGAATAGTCAGGTTGAGAGGCGACGCCGCGTTGACGAATGCTTTCCGATGATTTTGGCAGTGTTAAAGAGGCATATTGTGCATCGCCATTCCCGATTTTATAGGTTATGGGCGCAGGTTCCGTCATTTTGACGACGCCTGTCGAAGCACAGGCCGTCATTCCTAATCCCATACCGGCGCAAATCGTTAAACGGGTCCAGCGTTCGAAACGTCCTTCAATAAACTTTATCATCATTACCAACTTTCACTTTGTAGCCCGCTATGTGGCGAGACACAGTTTCCACCTGATGACGGCTGGATTTATATCGCTTATTCCTGTCATCTTAGGACACCTTCTACGAAATCGAGTTTAAATCGGCGTTAGAAGACAAAGGTAACAGGTCTTCAAAATTCAAGGTAAATAAAGTCTTGTTGAATTAGTGCTGGATAGAGCTCATTCATTTTTAAAATGGATGCAAAACCCCTATAAAATGGGTTGAACGTCCCTCCAAAACCCATTAAGCGTCCGCTCACTCTCAATTATACCCGTGGGCGGGTGGCAGAGTGGTTGAATGCACCGGTCTTGAAAACCGGCATAGGTGAAAGTCTATCGGGGGTTCGAATCCCTCCCCGCCCGCCACTTACATCACCCGAACGTGGTTCTGCGAAGCAGAGGTCGCGAGGATGTTCTCTCCGCATTATATTATAGCCCAAGTTTATTGTGCCACTCGCCATCCTACCATCCGCGTGACCGTATGCGGTCTGCCCGAAGGGAACGC
>CAZMEN010000093.1:0-8238 GCA_964565335.1 uncultured Algimonas sp.
GTGTGTCTCATATGGAGGCCTATATGCCATTACGTTTTCTGGTTTTTGCTACATCAATTTCGCCTATCGTGTTATTTTGCGTGTCTACGCCAGCTTTTGCAGAAGCCGATTGCACTCAAGCCAAGCAGTTATTGAGTGTTATTAAAACGTTTGAGCAGGCGGATGCAAAGTACACCAATATTATTCAACCCACATTTACGATAAAATTACGGGCGATTGGAGACAACCCTCAGCCTGACGGCGTGCGCTATATGCATGAAGGTGAAGCCGTTGACTTGCCCTTAGGAGAAGACGGTGAAGTTCTTGAACTAGAAAAAGCACTGGCATTTCATAAAGACGGGAAACTGTGCAAATTGGTCAACGGGCAATTGGTTGAAGATAAAAAGGAACCAACAGGTGAAGCGAGTTTGAACTTCACTTTTCCTTTTAAAGATATCACAGGCCGACATAGTCGGGACGATTTATTGGAAGGGGCAAAAGACGGCTCCAAAGTTATGAACGGCTTAGCTCCCGGTGGATTAGGCTTTGCTGTACCAGGTTTGAAGGCCATTATCACGCGCCCTGCCGAAGAACAGGGCGATATGCCTGTCCTTACATTTTGGCGGGACGGCGCGCGAGTCGAAGGACCAAAAATAACACGGGTAGGGAAAACGCAATTCTTCAAAACGAAAGCTTTAAAGAAATCCAAGGCGGACGAAGTCAGAGTCGAAGGGTCTTATATGATGAATGCCAGTTTTAATTATAAAGAAGAAGACTTGGCCGAAGCTGAAGCGGCGCGGTTGAAAGCTCTTGCGGACACGCCTGCTCCTTAAATTAAAGGTTTGGCAGAGAGTATAGACTGTCATAATGAAGGCGTATGAAATTTTTAAAGCATGCTTCAATCGGTATTATAACATTAGCTTCGCTGGGATGCTCGGAAGCACACAGCCCGACTAACAACGTGAATACAACGACAGATATCTCAGATTGGACCTATTCTGGCGAGATATCAACTGATCTCTCAACGCGCTTTTCAAAACTGGCACTGGACTGCGTTCAAAAAGAATTTCCGAACAAAATCTCACGCACCACAGATACGGCGGAAGAGATCGGCCGTCCAAAAGACTTGTTTCCCGTCTTTTATGGGTGTTTTGATTGGCATAGCGCGGTTCATGGTCACTGGCTCTTAGTGCGTCTTCTGCGCGTTGCCCCAGATGGGGTTTGGAAAGAGGAGGCCCGGCGGAAATTGGACGAGAACTTTTCACCTGAAAATATCGCAGGAGAAATTACCAATTTCGCGCGTCCCGCTCGAGGGTCATGGGAGCGTCCTTATGGTTTGGCTTGGTTCCTCCAACTTACCGCCGAGTTACGGGAATGGGATGACCCTCAGGCGAAAATTTGGCTGTTGAGATTGGAACCATTGGAAGACGACATTGCTGTCAGCCTCAAAGACTGGCTCCCAAAACTCGCTTACCCAATTCGCTTGGGCACGCATAACCAAAGCGCTTTTGCGTTTGGTTTAATGTGGGATTGGGCGGAGGTCTCCGGCGATACGGAGATGCTGTCCTTGCTGAGAGACAGGTCTTTGGCGTTCCATAAGGAGGATGTAAATTGTCCCTTGGCTTATGAGCCGAGTGGTGAGGATTTTCTTTCTCCTTGTTTGATGGAAGCGGATTTGATGCGCCGCGTCCTCGACCCTGAAGCATTTTCCGACTGGCTGACGACATTCATGCCGCAATTGCCTACTGATGGTTCTTCGGACTGGTTAGAGCCTGGTATCGTCAAAGATGCCAGTGACGGGAAACTTGTTCATTTAGATGGCGTGAACCTGTCTCGCGCGTGGAACCTTTATAATATTGCGATAGTGCTGCCCTCTACTGATCCACGCCGAGCGTCTTTGATTGCTTCCGCAAAACTTCACGAAGAGGTGGGCATCGCGGCCGTTTCGGATGAGCATTATTCCGGCTCCCACTGGTTGGCGAGTTTCGCGACTTATTTAGTGACCGCACGCGGAAAAAAATAATGCTTCGACAGACACAACAAATTGAAAGTCCGTGTAAGCTGATTTGCAAACTGGATTTGGACAAAGGTCTCTGTACGGGGTGCGGGCGAAGTCGGGATGAAATTGGCGGATGGCTCTCTTTTTCACCTGCAAAACGCGCTTTCATTATGACACAACTTGATAAGCGGTTGGAAAACTTGGATGAAGGCGATAACAAAAAAACATGACTGAAAAAGAAATACCCGAAACGCCGCCTGTGAAAAAGACTAAGGCGGATCACGCGAAAGATGCTCTAAGCACGGCGAAATCTACCACGGATACTGCTAAAACACTAGTTGAGGGTGCAAGTAATGCCATCAGCATGGTTAAGTGGGTGGCGATTGCTGTTGTGGCGCTTGTCATTTTTGGGTCAGGCTATGCAATTTACAAGGTTGTTTCTGCGCCAGCTAAAGCTGTTGGTAATGCGTCGAAAGCAGTTTCGGAATCGGTGAAGTCGGGGGCGAGTTCTGTCAAAGAAAATACGAACGAAATGTTGAACCGTCTGATTATCACGTCAAGTGATCAGGCCGCGTTAAATCGACTGTCCGAGGAAAGCTTCAAGGTTTTGACCGAACGGCAGCAGGTCCTTGCTGAGTCCATGAAACAGAGACTTTACTGGCGCGCTAATCTTGGCGGCCATGAAAACAAGGTCTGCGAGTTTTCCGCTGACTTTACGAGCAATATTATACCAATTGTGATGGCGGCTGATAATAAAGACTACGCCACATCAAAATCCTTGGGCTCAAAAAAAGATCGCCTGATGCGAATAATAATACGGGCAGAGGGCGATGATATTCCCATCAATGTTGAATGGGATGATGAGGCGTCTCATTGGGTTTCGAAATGGAAGGCGACGACTGTTAAAATACCTATGGAAGAGGCTTTGGCCGAGCAACGTGTTTTAGACATTTTGCGGCAGTCCATAACAGCTTGCCGCTGATTTATTCGGAAGAGGAGTGCGGGATATTCCGCAAGGCTTGAATTTTAACAGTCCCCAAAACTATCAAAGCGATATTGAAAACCCCAATTATAAAAAGGGCTGGAAATCCGCCTAAATTAGACAGCATTTTTATGCCGTCTATGCCCGATAGAGTTATCATTATCCAAGCCGCAAAACCGACAACCGCGGCCCAAATTAATTTTAATAACAGTGATGTTCGTCTTGGAATGTCCTTAACGCGCTCCTTCGCACATAATGAGGCAATGACATCCATGTTGGAGTCCGCCGCTGTGACGTAAGATAAAAAGGAAGTGATGACGAACAGCGCCGCGAGTAAAGCCGCCAATGGTAAGAACATGTTCGGGGCCCGCATTTTGTAAAACCGTATTGAGCAAGCCGGGATTATCTGCCGCGATCGTCAACGTTAAGCCGCCGAATAAAATCATCCAGACAATCGAAAAGAGCGATGGCAAAAGCAGATTGACGACAATGTAGGCTCTGACCGTATAACCTCTGGCGATACGGCCTAAAAAGAGCGCCGCTAAAGGGGCCCAAGCCATCCAGTTTGCAAAGTAAAACACTGTCCAAGCATTGACCCAGTCTTCATTGTTAAAGGGAGCGAGTAACATTGAGCGGGGCAAAAACTCCGCGCCAAAATGCACAATGGATTGTCCGCCGCGCTTAATAATGTCGAAAGTGGGGCCAGCTAGAAACACAAACAACAAAAGAGCCAAGAATATCTTGGTGTTAATATCCGACAGAATTTTTATACCTTTTTGCAGCCCACTCGCAGAAGATACATAAAACCCAGCAATAATGACGATGGCCACCGTTCCTGACATTAGCGGCCCTGTGGAAAGCGGCGTTAATCGCGCTATACCGCCTGAAATAGATAATATGCCTGAGCCCAAACTGGCCGAAAGCCCAAAGAGCAAACATAATAAAGCCAAGCCGTCCAGAAGTTCTGCGCCTATTCTGGGGACGGCTTTTCCTGTTAAAACTGAAATAGGAGAAGAGAGGGAGAAAGGCTTCTGTAAATTATAATAAACCAAAGCAAAGGTTAGTCCCGGAACCGTATAAATCGCGTATGGCGTAAACGACCAATGCATGAACAGTGACGACATGGAGAACAAAACAGCCTGATCCGACCCTGATTTTATCTCTAAGCCTCCTGGGTTATAAAGATGGTAAATCGGTTCAGCCGTTGCCCAAAAAATTATGCCAATTGCAATTGTTGTGGTTAGGGTGACAGCAATCCAATTCCATTTTGACAAAAGAGCTTTAGCCTCTTCTCCGCCAATCCTTATTTTTCCGAGCGGTGAAAACGCCGCCCAAATACAAGTGAGTAAAAATATAAAACCCCCAAAGGCAAAAGCTTTAGAGAAACGCTCTAAAATCCAGTCATTGACCAATGTGGCGAGTGTCAGAAAGCGTTGGGGTTCGATGAGACTTAGCCCGACCAAAATGGCAAAAATGCAAAAGGGAAACCAGAAAACTATCGGACGAATACGAAACTTTCCAGTTGGGTGATCGGGGGCTTTGTCTTTAGTGTGTACCGTAGAGGTGATGGAATATCCTTATATGCCTAACGCTCAAGCAGCTTTTACGACTTGAGCGTTGCTTTCCAGCGCTTAACTTGTTTTTTGACTTCGCTCGGCGCTGTTCCGCCATAACTTGTTCGGCTTGAGGCGGACGCAAGAGGTGATAAAACGCGGTAGACATCGTCAGTGATGCGCGGTTCGATTGATTTTAAATCATCTAGCGCCAAATTATCCAAGGTCAGGTCTTTGCTCTCGGCCAAAGACACAACACGTCCCGTTACATGATGCGCCTCTCTGAAAGGCATATCGAGGGACATGACTAACCAGTCAGCCAAATCCGTGGCCGTTGAGAAAGCTGCACCAGCCGCTTCGGCCAGCCGGTCTTTATTCGGCGTCATGTCCGAAATCATACCTGTCATAGCGGCCAGCCCTACCTCTAACGCATCGAACGCGTCAAAGACTGGTTCTTTATCTTCCTGCATATCTTTGGAGTAGGCGAGGGGCAGCCCCTTCATGACAATGGTCAGGGTTGTCAGCGCGCCCATAATGCGCCCGACTTTGGCGCGCACCAGCTCCGCCGCATCCGGATTACGTTTTTGCGGCATGATAGAACTGCCTGTTGTAAATTCATCCGACAAGGAAATGAACTGGAACTGCGCACTGGTCCAAATAACCATCTCTTCGGCTAGGCGCGATAAATGGGTGGCGCAAATCGTGGCGGCAGACAAGGCTTCAAGGGCGAAATCGCGCGCAGAGACAGCATCGAGGGAATTGGCCATAGGGCGGTCAAAATTGAGGGCGGACGCAGTGGCTACCCTATCAATTGGATAAGGGGTCCCCGCCAGTGCGGCCGCACCAAGCGGGCTTTCATTGACGCGTTTATAGCAATCTGCAAACCGAGCCTTGTCCCGCGCAAACATCTCTAGATAAGCCAGCATGTGGTGGCCAAATGTGACAGGTTGGGCGCTTTGGAGGTGGGTGAAGCCCGGCATTATAGTATCCGTATTGGCATCGGCCTGATTGAGTAGCGCCCTCATAAGGCTTTCAAGCTGAGCGTTAAACAGATTGAGGTGGTCGCGTACCCAAAGCCTGAAATCGGTGGCGACCTGATCATTGCGAGAGCGCCCCGTATGAAGGCGGCCTGCGGCTTCGCCGATTTTCTCTTTCAAACGGTTTTCAATATTCAGGTGGATGTCTTCTAGCTCGGCCTTGAACGGAAAGTTTCCGCTTTCAATTTCGTCTTTGATGTCATCGAGTCCTTTATCGATGGCTCTATAATCTTCCTCGGTGATGATATTTTGCGCTGCAAGCATAGCCGCATGGGCTTTGGATCCGCAAATGTCTTGCGCGGCCATTCTTTTGTCAAAATCAATGGAGACATTAATGGCCTGCATCAGCGCGCCGGGCTGTGCGCTAAAACGTCCGCCCCACATGGTCTGGCCTTTTTGCTCTTTTTTATTTACAGCGTCATCCATGTCCAAAGTCTCTTCTGTTTTTAGTCTCGGGAATATTATTCGATTGATGATTTTCATCGGCCTCTTAGCCGTGTTTGTCGTCATTGTACAATCCTGTCAGTCGCCCAAAACCGGAATAGACCGATATGGCGTAAAGTCTTTGAGGGCATTGACGGTGCTGGACAATGCGCCGTTGCAGCCCTCTCTGGAATTTAACTCGCCGAGTGGCAAGACGATGACTTTGAGTGATTACCATGGAAAAGTCGTTCTCCTCAATGCTTGGGCGACGTGGTGCCCGCCTTGCGTGGCTGAAATGCCCTCCCTAAACCGCTTGCAAAACCTGCGCGGCGGGGATGATTTTCAAGTTGTGACCATTAGCTTGGATAATAAAAAAGCCGAAATTACAGAATTCTTTGAAAGAAATAATATTGATGCTTTGCCGGATTGGCATGACGGGACCTATGCGATTAACGGTCGATTACGACTGCCCGGCCTGCCGACGACCGTACTCTATGACCGTCAGGGTCGGGAACTCGCGCGCCTGTCCGGTGAAGCGGAATGGGATAGTGACGAGGCTTTGGCTTTGGTAGATTATCTTCTGGCCCAGTAGGTATTATTCTCAGGCTTAAGTGAACGGAACCAGTGAAGAAGCCCGCCAACTTTAGTCGACGGGCTTGGTGTCTTCTGAACTAATATTGCGGAAGTCTTATTTATTAATATCCACATCCACACCCGGATCATAAGTGTCATCTTCTATGAGGTCAGGGTCTTCGGTGTTGATATCTGTGATGATAACCTGACTATCCATAAACCATTCTGTCTCTCGAAGGATTTGCAGTTTAACTTCTCTTTGTTGTAGAAATTCTGCTGTGCCGGGGGGCATGCCGAGAGTATCCGCTGAGAAGTCTCCTAGGTAAAGATTGGCTGGCGCTGCATATTTGCCGTACCCTCCCGTTGTGTCCGCAATCGTATCAAGTCTGTTATGAAGTTTAAACTGCGGCGTCGCTTCGACTTCTGCATAAACTTCGGGCCGCATGTATTTTCTAAAGTGAGAGCGAAGGTCAGACTCAAAGTTGGAGAAGAAAAACTTGGCATTATCTTTGAAATAGGGTGACACTTTCCCGTAACCAAACCCGCGCAAAGAATTTGTAAATTCTTGCGCATTTTCAGTTAAAAGCTGATTCACGTTATTTCGGTCAAATGCGACGGATGGCATGCTCGGAGAGCCGAGTGTTCCGTCATGGAAGCCGTAAATAACAAGTGGATTATCCCAGTGACGATAGACGATATTCTCTCTTATATCGCGGAGAGAAAGCGCGACGCCGTTAATTTGTAAAATTTTGGCGTCATGCAGCTTAGCGTCTGACCCGTTGATTGGTTTAATATCTTTCGGCTCAATTTTAGGATAAACGTCCGAAATTTCTTTAATTAGCGCCAAATTATGGAGGTTAAACCAATAGGCGAGCTGATCATTTCGCGAAAGTGATGAGATGTCGATACGATCGGAAAGGTCAATTAAATCCGCCAAATAATCATTTACAATATCTTCTTTTTGACCGGCCAGCATAGAGTAAATGATTTTGTTGCCTTCTAAACGGTAAGGCGATGTATGCTTTTTCACCATTCTTGTGCCTGTATACGGGTCAGGTCGACGGGCCATTTTGCGCGTCGAAGGTCCCATATAGAGGACAATACGTTCCACCAATAAGTCCATCACCTCAAAATCGAGCCGTGCATTGCTAGTCGGGTTGGGCGTAAACTTAGCGTAAACATCATTCGGTAATGACGATTTGGCAAACGGTTGTTTAATCGTTGCTTGCCCGATCATATTGACTTGCGCTGTGGCACTTGGCGCGAGTGTTAAGAGGGCGGCACTGCATAAGAGGGCCAAAGAAGCTTTCATTTTTACGCGTCTTGCGGTGTGGGTTAGTGTCGATATCATTTCTGATCTCCTTTTTCGACAGAATGTTAATCGCCCGTCAGCACTTCGGGCCAACTCTGTATAATGACATACATTGATACGAACATCTTAACAGATAAGACCGAAAAAAGGTAGATTGATTTTATTTGAACCCTTAAATTCCGTTCACATTCCCTTGAACAGGGCCGAAATTGTCCTCAAAGCTTCGTTTTGGGAAAGGGAATCTGTTTCCGAATTGTGCATCGCCCAAGTGTTTTTTCCCACTCGCCATCTAGGGCTAAGTCTTCATCACGCTAAATCCTTAAAAATAGGACAGCCCGCGTAGTGGCCCCTGCGATGGAGACCAAGAGTAGTAATGTTTT
>CAZMEN010000094.1:0-7789 GCA_964565335.1 uncultured Algimonas sp.
ACCTCTGTCGAACTCATAATAGATGATTTCTTGACGATATTGCTCACCACAAAGGGCTGCTACAGTTTCGCGCGAACGTGTCTCAACTGGGCATGTTGCCAAATCATAGACCAATGAACCATCCCAACATGTGTAAGTCTGTGGCTGCACTGGACATTCGCCAGAACTAAACGCCATGGAACCATCCCAACAACGTACTGTTGGCTCAGGAGCTGGTTCTACAGGACAGGCATTGCCGCCAAAGACCATTGAACCATCCCAACATTCAACTTTGTTCACCATCGGCGCAAGCGGAAGTACTGCTGGTGCAGCTGCTGCACCAAAGCGATAACGGAAACCTGTTAGAAGTGTGTGTGAAGCCGCATCTTCGTAAGTTGTTAAAAGTGCGTTAGAAACGTTCGATGCTGTATTTACGCGTGTACCGTCTAGGCGCAACTCACCAAGAGATGCATATTTATAGTGTGTATCCCAAGACAGATTATCTGTGATAGCATAGCCCAAGCCAGCAAGCACTTGCCAAGCAAAGTTCGCGTCGTCTTCATTAAGGCTACATGTGAAAGAGTCCGTACCAGATGCCGCACCGGGACAAGCCGCAGACGATTGGAAAGTATTTCCGGAACCAATGTAATCAGAAGCAGTGGCTGACATTTCCGCAAATGAGACACCCAAACCGGCACCGACATAAGGTGTCCAATCCCCACCGAGATCAATGTCATAAATTGCGTTCAACATCGCATTAGTTGTGCGCAAATCAGCTTCGGACTGTGGAAGTGAGTTTATGGAGCCTAAATCAGTTCCAAGTGTTGTGCCGTCCAATTCAAGACGCCAGCCTGACGGGAATTGATAACCAGCGCCGAGAGACCAAGCAAAATCCCCTTCACTCTCAGTATCGCCGATTAGGCCGCCTGTGAATTCGCCGTCCGTGTGGCCGCCATAACCCAAGTTACCACGCAAATACCAACCGCTATCTTGTGCAGTTGCGAGTGATGGCACTGCCATCAGAGCGGCTGTGGCCGCAGCAATAAGAAGCTTATGCTTCATGGTTGTTTCCTCCGTCAATGGCTAAGCCATGTATGTTATAAGTCTGAACACCTGCCCAAGGAACAGATATATTCTTAATGCCTTTATCACGGAATAGTTCCGTATGACCACAGTGGATTAGACGGAATATACGGATTTTAAAAGATTTTTTCTAAAAAGTTGCGAAAATACATCACTTTTAGGCATTCAACCTAAGGATTCGTGACTATTATGACTATGGGACTAGCTCTGTACAATCCACGATTCTGTCGTCAGTTACTTGAAACACTCCCAGTTTCTGCCTGCGCAATCTTCCGGAGCAACAAATCGAAGAGATGGTACGCCCGCACGGACTCGAACCGTGGACATCCTCATTAAAAGTGAGGCGCTCTACCAACTGAGCTACGGGCGCTTCTCAAAGCGTGGCGTTACCTATGCGGCAGACCTTTGACAGTCAAGTCAAAAAACATGCGATAAATTGAACAATTTCATCGTTTTCACGCTCCGTTTAACCGTTCCAATTCTCTCGGAAGGTCTGAGCGAAGGTCTCAAAGCGTTGTTCGGAAATAGCCAGGCGAATACGGGCCATTAAATCTTCGAAATAGGCAATATTGTGCCAGCTGAGAATCATTCCTCCCAACATTTCTTTGGATCTTACCAAATGGTGGATATAGGCTTTGGAGTAACTCTGTGACGCTTGACAATCTATTGTGGCGTCTAGCGGAGTTTCATCTTCGGCAAATTCAGCGCGCTTAATGTTATAAGGCCCCGTATCGGTCCATACCTGCCCGTGTCGACCGGAACGCGTCGGAATAACGCAATCAAACATATCCACACCTCTGGCGACAGCTTCGACCAAATCAATGGGCTTGCCGACGCCCATCAAATAACGCGGGCGATCCTCCGGTAAATGCGGTGTAGTGAAGTCCAAGACCTCACACATCATTTCGTGGCCCTCCCCGACAGCCAGTCCACCAATCGCATACCCCCCATAGCCACCAGACGTAGCTTCCGCGAGGCTCATTTCTGCGGACTGTTTACGCAAGTCGGGGAAAGTAGAGCCTTGTACGATCGCGAAGAGGGTTTGCGCCTGCCTCTCACCAAAGGCCTCCAAAGAGCGCTTTCCCCAACGTAGGGATAATTCCATAGAGCTTTTGGCCTGCTCATGCGTAGCTGGAAAAGCCGTGCATTCGTCCAACTGCATGGAAATATCTGCTCCAAGCAAGTCAGCCTGTATCTCTATAGATCGCTCCGGCGATAGCATATGGCGGCTACCGTCCAAATGGCTTTGAAACTCAACGCCCGCCTCACTCATTTTACGCAGCTTGGACAAAGACCAAACCTGAAATCCGCCTGAATCCGTTAAGATTGGGCCACTCCACCCGCCGAATTTATGCAATCCGCCAAGTCGTTTAACCCGTTCCGCGCCGGGGCGCAGCATTAAGTGGTAGGTATTACCTAAAATAATATCCGCACCCGCCTCTCGGACTTGCTCCATATAGACGCCTTTGACGGTGCCGGCCGTGCCCACGGGCATAAAAGCAGGCGTACGAATTTTACCTCTGGGAGTGCGTAAAACACCTGTGCGGGCTTTACCTTCCGTGGCATGAATATCGAAGGGAAATATGGCCATTTATTCGGCTTTCCAAATGAGGCTGCTATCGCCGTAAGAATAGAACCGATAGGCGTTATCAATCGCATAAGCATAGGCAGCCTGCATCCGGTCCAAGCCGGCAATAGCGCTCACGAGCATAAATAACGTCGACTTCGGTAAATGGAAATTTGTCATCAGGCCATCAATGACATGAAACTGGCTGCCGGGGGTTAGAAAAATCTCTGTCTCCGTAGAACCCGCTTGAACCCGGCCTTCGGCATCAACCGCACTTTCTAAGGCCCGTAGTGACGTCGTCCCCACAGCGATGATACGCCGTCCGTCTGATTTGGCCTGGTTTATTTGCTCGGCTGTCTGTTGGGAGATCGTGTAGCGCTCTCCATGCATTGTGTGGTCATCCGTATCATTTGATTTGACCGGCAGAAATGTCCCTGCCCCGACATGTAAGGTTAACTTGGCTAGCTCAATGCCGTTCTCCGCCAAATTATCAAAGACACGCGGGGTAAAATGTAGTCCCGCCGTTGGCGCTGCGACGGAACCAGATTCGTTGGCGTAAACCGTCTGATAGTCCTCAACATCCTTTTCGTCTGGCTTTCGCTTTCGTGCTATATACGGGGGTAGAGGTGGTTCGCCTGCGGCATTGATCGCCGTCATCAGTTCCGCCTCAGAAAAGCCGTCAGAATTATCGTTCAGAACAAAACTCAGGCCCACATCGCCGCCGTCCTTTTTATCCAAGACAGTCGCCTTTAGTTTATCTGAGAACTTTAACTCATCCCCTGCACGCACACGCTTGGCGGGACGAATAAAGGCACGCCAGATGTTTTCAGCAACTGGTGTATGCAGATTAACGTCAAGAGTAACAGCCCCGCCTCCGCCATGTGTGCGGGCAGGCCTAACACCCTTCAGCGCCGCCGAGAACACTTTGGTTTCGTTTAAAACGAGGACATCACCCGCCCTCAAAAGCGCGGCTAGATCGGACACTGTGTGGTCAGAGAAACTACCATCAGCGCCGACATGCAACAACTTGGCAGAATCGCGCGGCGAAGCAGGCCGCAACGCAATCGCGGCCTCGGGCAAATAAAAATCAAAAAGGGAGACGTCCATAGCGGACAGCCTTAAACTTTAGGGTTAAAATCAAACGCTTGGAGCAAGCCTCAGAAACTCGCACAAGCGCCCAATCGAGGTTATCAAGCCTCGACGACTGTCATTTTAACAATTTTGCCAGGCATGCGAGGCGGCTCGCCCTTGGGCAGTGCGTGCACTAACTCCATACCGCTCTCGACTTCACCCCAAACTGTATATTGACCATCAAGGAATGACGCATCGTCCAGACAGATAAAGAACTGGCTGGAAGCGGAATTTGGATTTTGCGACCGCGCCATAGAGCAAACGCCCTCGCCATGCGAGTGGGAGTTAAACTCGGCCGGAATATTGTTCTTTGCTCCGCCCATGCCTGTGCCGTTCGGACATCCGCCCTGCGCCATGAAGCCATCAATCACGCGGTGAAAAATCAAACCGTCATAGAAGCCTTCTTTGGCCAGCGTGGTAATTTGCTCAACATGTTTCGGCGCTAAATCCGGGCGTAAATTAATTGTCACATCCCCCGGGTTTCCGTCATTGGCGTCCAGCGTAATGATAAGTTTTTCAGTCATAATAAATCCAATATGTTATAATCTTTGAGAGAAGTTGTCAGATGCTTGGGCGTTGATACGCTCAAGCCTCCGAAAAGTGTCAATAAAATCGTTTATCCGGCTTTGGTTGGAACTGTGATGTCACAGACATCAGGGAAAGTCCCATCATCGCTTTTCTGCGTTTTTAGAAAAGCCTGAAAAGCAGGATGGCCGGTTTTCATCACCTGAACGACCGGACGTTCATTTTCAGGCAAATCTGCAGCCATGCGAACTGTATTCATCCGATCCGCAACGAATCCGGCTTCGCCGACAACGCCCACTTTGAAACTCCGCAGATACTCTTGGCCCATTACTGTGGTGCCCCAGATTGAATATTGTGTATCCAAATGAGAGGCGCGATCACGCATGAGGAAGAACTGACTATTGGCTGAATTCGGGTCATTGGTTCGCGCCATTGATGTCACGCCTTTACAGTGTAGACCGGATGCCCCCACTTTACCGTCTGCCGTCAGCATAGCTTGTGCTGTAGGCTGCGTTGCGACAGGTAAGGACTTGTAAAAACCGACATCGACTTGCTGCTGTCCATTTTTGCGCGCACCTACCAATGTCACGGGCATAGATGCATCGCGCCGGAAGGTAAATTCTTGAGGGATATTCGGTAAATCAGAATCTCCGGTACCGTCTCCATTCTCGCCGTCACCCGTTTGGTTCATAAAACCCTCGATTACGCGGTGAAATTTGACATTGTCATAGAAACCTGAACGGACAAGCGCCTTGATTTGAGTCGTATGCAAAGGCGCAATTTCAGGGAGTAACTCCACCCCGATTTTACCGTAAGCCGTATCAATAACCATAAGGTTTTCAGGATCAACCGTCCGCCACGCCTCGGCAGGGGCTGCAAAATCAGCCTCCAAAACATTTGCAATTTTGTCGGACACATTTTCCTGCGCTGAACAGCCAGTCGCCATAAAGGCAGAGACAGCCATAACGCTCATAAAAATCCGGTGTTTCATGTATATTTACCTTTTAATCTTTTCGCGACTTCCGGTGTCACAAACTGCGAGACATCCCCGCCCATTCTTGCAATTTCTTTCACCAAGCGTGAAGCGATTGTCTGGAATTGTGGGTCAGCCATGAGGAATACAGTTTCAATATCCGGATTCAATTTGTCATTCATACCTGCCATTTGGAATTCATATTCGAAATCCGAAACAGCTCTCAGGCCGCGCACTATCATATTCGCGCCAACGCTTTCAACGAAATGAATCAGTAGCCCTTCAAAAGGGAGAACTTCCACGTCAATGCGCTCGCGAAATGGTGCGACGACATTCTCTACCATTTCCACACGTTCTGACATTGAAAATAAAGGGTTTTTGGCGCGATTGATTGCGACCGCAACAATCAGCTTATCGCATAATTTGCTGGCGCGTTTCAGAATGTCCAAATGCCCCAACGTCATCGGATCAAAAGTGCCCGGATAAAGGGCCGTACGAGGTTTAAGAGTGTGTGTCATATGGGCTTATAACAAAGGCAAAGGGCTTTTAAACCTCTCATAGGGTGAAACTTTGATATGAATGGGTTTCGCATCAAGCGGTGACAGACGGGATAACTTCCGATAATTGACCGCCAATGCGAATAGGACTGACCTGCTCGGCCAAGCCTTTTGCATTCGTTTCAACATAGACCCCGCACAATGTGCCTGCGCCTGATGCCGGGTTAAAGCGACTTCCACGCATTCGAGTTGTGAAACGGCGCAGTGGTTCTTCGACCTCCATACCAATAATTGAGTTATAGTCTCCGCACATACCTGCATCGGTTTGATAAGCCGTGCCTTCGGGCAAGATTCGGGCATCGGCTGTTGGTACATGCTGATGCGTTCCCACCACGAGCGAGGCACGGCCATCGCAATAATAACCCATGCCGTTTTTCTCGGATGTAGCCTCAGCGTGCATATCCACAATCACGGCATCAGCAACTTCGCCCAAGGGAGCAGCGGAAAGCTCACGCTCTACACCGATAAAAGGATCATCCAACGCGTCCATAAAGACGCGCCCATGCACATTAATCACCAAGAGGTTATAGCCACCAATATCGAACAGCCCTGCGCCGCGTCCGGGCACTTGCCCTGCTGGGTAATTGCAAGGGCGGAGTATCCGCGGCTCATTTTCTATTACGGAAATACCTTGCGCCTGATCAAAACTGTGATTGCCAAGTGTTAGAACATCAGCGCCCGCTTCGAACAGCTCATCGGCCGTTGCACGCGTGATGCCAAAACCGCCCGCCGCATTTTCCGCATTAATAACGACGGCATCTAATTTTAACTTTGCCTTTAAAGACGGTAAATGACGCGTCACCGCATGACGTCCAGACCGCCCAACAACGTCTCCGAAAAATGCCAGTCTCATGTGAAGGCCTTGAAATAGTGTTCTGTCAAAATACCGTCGAGCGGCTCATCATGCCTATCCGTCGGTAAGTGCGGCACCTCTTGCCCAGCATAGGCCACACCGCAAGCAAAAACGTCACCCTTGGCGCGCAAGGCCGCCAATGTGCGGTCATAATATCCGCCGCCATAACCAAGGCGCCCACCTTCTGGGGTAAAGGCGAGTAGCGGCACTAGGATTAAACTTGGCTCAACAACGGGACTATCCGCTAATGGCTCCCTAACGCCAAAGGCTCCTAAACCAAGCTCATTTTCAGGCTGCCACGTTCGAAAGGTCAACGGCGCAGCTTTTTTTTCAACACAAGGCAGAGACATTGAAAACCCAATATCCGAAAGCGCAAAAAGCAATGGCCTAACATCCATTTCGGTCTCAAGAGGCCAATACCCCCCAATAGAACTCCCGCGAAATTGGGAGGCTGGAAAATTACGGATGAGTTCTGCACCTGCCGAAATATTATGGCAATAAGCGCGGCAGATTTTCGCTCTTAGTCGGGCGGCAGATTTGGAGGTGGCAGGCATTTCATCCCTCGTACCAACCCTATTACTGAAAGTCTAATTCAGTCGAAGTCAGACAAGCATCCACGCCCCAATCCATGCAACAAAAAGGAACGCCGTTTAATGGCAAAGGGATTCAAATACTGGTCGCTGATGATGATGAGATTAACCTGACGGTCATTAAATCTATGCTCAAACACCCAAAGATTCATTTGACGATTGCGAAAAACGGCGAAGAGGCCGTGCGTACCCATACTCATCAAGCCTATGACTTGATTTTGATGGATGTCTCCATGCCCGTAATGGACGGTGTCTGCGCAACGAAAGCCATACGCAAAAAAGAAGCATTAGAGGGTTTACGGCGCACCCCTATTCTCTACCTGTCCGCGCATGTCATGGACCACCAAAAAGAAGAGTTTATAGAGGCGGGCATGGATGACTGCCTCCCAAAACCCATACAGAAAAAGCAACTTTTTGCCGCGATAAGTAAGTTGATAAAAGCGTCTAAGGTTGACAGGCCAGCGCGACAATCCATGGCCTCATAGGCCTCCTCTTGGCCAAGAAGTCGGCGTCGCTCAAACGAGCGTGGGT
>CAZMEN010000094.1:7799-8070 GCA_964565335.1 uncultured Algimonas sp.
CACATTTTTCTCATGAAGGAAAATATCCTTCTCAAAAACTTTATGATAAATTTTTAGGTTAATTTTTCGGCGTCGCTCAAGCGAGCTGGTAACTAGGCAAGCGGATAATAAACTATGTGACGGCCCCACAAAGTCCGTGGAGGTTTAAGAATCCTCGTGAACCAATAGTTCAAGTGGGTGCCGGAATTAAACAGACCACGATCTGAGCAGAGCCAGCTCCCGAAGGATAGATTAAGGTCCGGTGGATTAGTGCCTCTCACGCAACCCGCAG
>CAZMEN010000095.1:0-8008 GCA_964565335.1 uncultured Algimonas sp.
CCTGTCAAAGGCGGCATTCGTTATTCCTTAGATGTCAATCAAGACGAAGTCGAAGCTTTGGCGGCCTTGATGACCTATAAAACCGCCCTTGTTGAAGTCCCCTTTGGCGGCTCCAAAGGCGGATTGTGTATCAACCCGAAAGACTGGAGCGAAGAAGAACTGGAACGTATTACGCGCCGCTTTACGTTTGAGTTATCCCGCCGCGACCTCATCCACCCTTCACTAAACGTGCCAGCCCCTGATATGGGTACAGGCGAGCGTGAAATGGCGTGGATGATGGATGAATATCGCCGTCTGCATAATCAAAATATTGATGCGATCGCCTGCGTCACCGGTAAACCCGTTCATTTGGGCGGAATTGAAGGCCGCGTCGAAGCCACGGGCCGCGGCGTGCAATATGCTTTACGTGAATTTTTCCGCCATTCTGATGATGTGAAAAAAGCCAAGTTCAAAGGGGATTTGGACGGCAAAGAAATTATCGTTCAAGGTCTCGGCAATGTGGGCTATCACGCGGCAAAGTTCTTAGAAGAAGAAGACGGCGCTATCATCACAACCGTCATTGAACGCGGCGGCGTGATTAAAAATGCCAAGGGCATCAACATTCAAGCCTTACGTGACCACATGACAGAAGGCCGCCCGCTTTCTGAATTTGAAGGCGGCGAGTTTGAAGAGCCTAATAACAACGCGGTTTGCGGCAAATGCGACATTCTCATTCCTGCCGCTATGGAAGGCGTCATCAATGTTGACAACGCCCATAAGGTCAAAGCGAAACTGATTATCGAAGCCGCGAACGGCCCGGTCACGGCCAAGGCCGATAAAATTCTCCGCGATAAAGGTGTGTTCATTATCCCCGATATGTATGCCAATGCAGGCGGCGTCACCGTGTCCTATTTTGAATGGGTGAAGAACGTCAATCATATCCGTTTTGGGCGTCTTCAGCGCCGCAATGAAGAACGGAAATATCACATCCTGATTGATGCGCTTGAAAGCCAAGGCATGACCTTCTCAAAAGGGTTTAAGAAAGAATATCTCGAAGGTGCAGGCGAGCTAGCCTTGGTGCGGGCCGGATTGGATGACACGATGCGCACAGCCTATCAAAACATCAAAACCGCTTTGGCAAACAAGCCCGAATTAGAAGACTTCCGGACAGCCGCCTTTTACAGCGTCATCGAAGATATCGCCCTACACTACCGCTCTATCGGACTCTAGAGGCGCGCCCTCAACTAGAAGGGCAGCCAGTCATTATTCTATCGCGGATGGAAGACGCCAAAGAGCGCCCCTAAAACTGTTTATCACTTTGATGCGTAATCTTTTACACAAGGCCGCGACGATGCACGTCTTGTGACAAAGGATGTCCCGTGACTTACCTCATTGCTTACGCCTCAACGCTCATCGCTTTTTTCGCAATAGATCTTATCTGGCTCGGATTTATTGCCAAAACTTTTTACCGCGACCAGCTCGGCCCCCTCATGCTTGATAGTCCAAATTGGGGCGTCGCAATTATCTTTTACGCGCTCTATATCGCCGGAATTTTGATTTTCGCGGTAAAGCCCGCTTTGGATTCAGATCAATTAATGAAAGCGGTTGTTTACGGCGCGCTCTTTGGTTTCTTTTGCTACGCCACATATGATTTGACGAATTTGGCAACACTTAAAGGGTGGCCGACAAAGATGGTCATTGTCGATATAATCTGGGGCACGGTTTTAACCGGCAGTTGCGCGGTTATCGGTGCTTGGGCGACTATGAAGTTAACCGCGGGAAATTAACGGGAAGGCACTAAATCTTATCAGCAATCCAAGCCTTATATCGCTTCGTTTGTATCGATTGACGGATTTGTTGTTTTATCGTCGCGCGGAGTGGAGACTGTTTTTGTTTTACGGGCAGGCCGTCTCCTAGGCGGTAAAGCTGTTCTTTGGTCAGGGCCATATTGGCCAAAGCGCGTAAGCTTTGGTTTTTCCAACTGGCATTGCCTGTGGCTGTTTGCAGGCTTTCATTCGCGTTCCAATCCTTAGGCAGCGCCGGATTATAGGCCATGGCGCGTGCAATGCCCACCATATCCACGCCTTCGGCCAAAGCCGTTTCCGCTGTATCCTTACGCGTCACGCCCCCTGTGACCATGATGGGCATAGTCGCCATTTTCATAATATCCTTGGCGAAATCCAAAAAGAACATTTCGCGGTCTTTTGTACTTTGCGCGCGGCCATCGGCGGCCATACCCATCATCGCTGCACTTTCGTAACTGCCCCCCGATAACTCGACAAAATCAATCGCTTCACCGCCAAGCCAATCGACAACTTGAGCGGCATCGCTCACATCAAAGCCGCCTTTTTGGAAATCAGCAGAATTGAGTTTGACGGCCACAATAAACTCTGGATTTACGCGTTCCCGAACAGCCCGAATAATTTCCAATAAGAAACGCGCACGGTTTTCCATAGAGCCGCCCCATTTATCATCACGTTGGTTTGTAAGCGGAGAGAGGAATTGCGCCGCCAAATAGCCATGGGCTGCATGAATTTGCACGCCGTCAAATCCGGCGCGCTCCGCCATATGGGCCGTATCAGCAAAGCGTTTTATTTGTCCCAGAATTTCATCATGCGTGAGCGCCCGAGCCGGCGCAAACATTTTATCGGCTGGGCCCTCCAAGTTAACTTTCGTCGCCGAAGCGGAAACCGCTTGCGTGCCCATATTGGCGTAAACTTGGCGGCCAGGGTGAGAGATTTGCATAACAAGCTTTGCGCCGCCTGACTTGCCCGCCTGAGCCCACCGTTCAAACCTTGCGCGATCTTCATCCTCGGCCAAAGAGCCATGTTCCAAAACAACGCCGCCCGGCCCCGTCATCGCCGTCGGGTCCACCATCACATTGCCAGTCAGGATAAGCCCCGCCCCGCCTTCGGCCCACGCCTGATATAAATTCACAAGCGCTTCGCCCGGCACCTGACCGGGATCGGCCATATTCTCCTCCATCGCCGCTTTGCACAGGCGGTTAGGCACAATTTGCCCATTTGGAAGAGTGAGGGGGGAGAAGAGTGAGTCGGTCATAAAATTTATTACGCAATCAGGCGGAACGGCGCAAGCGCCAAGCCTTCCATATCCCAAAGCCGCTTATCAATAGCCACGCGATTTCGATGATGAAGGACGCCAGATTAAAGCTGAAAATCAGAGAGATTAAAATCAGAACAGCTCCGATGAAGTTGAGCATTGAATAGCTCATGGCTTTCGGATCAATTTTTTCAAGTTGCAATAGGCCATAGCTGATGAGGATCAGTACAACGCCGATCAGGCCGATAAAGTCGTAAAAGGTCATAAAGCTCTGTATTCAATAAGAGGTGAATTTAAAATCGGGCCTGCCCATAAGGCGAAATATCGCCTTTGGGAAGTCTGGTTACCGGCATTTAGTCTATATGATTCACCCGCCGCATGGTCAGGTTAATACGCCCGCCGCGCGGAACCAACGCGCTCTGCCCATAATAGACTTTGCTGACGCCGTGATAGCACAGCCGCGCTTCGCCCGCCAAAACCACGACATCACCAGAATAGAGCTTTATCCCTTGTGTTTTGCCGCCGCGTTTTATTCCGCCAATCCGAAAGAGCGCAGGGTCACCGAGGCTGACCGAGACGACGGGCGCGCGCAAGTTGTTTTCGTCATTATCAACATGCAGTCCCATTTTAGAGGCGCGGTCAGCTTTATACCAATTAATCAATGTTGCTTCGGGGCGAGCGGGATAGTCTGTTACCGCATCCCACAGCCGCCCTAATAAATCAGGCAGTTCGGGCCAAGGCGCGCGCGTTTTGGGGTGAGCGGGCTCATACCGATAGCCCTTATCTTTATCCGTCACCCAGCCAAGTGGGCCGAAATTGCTCATCACGACAGAGAGCGGCGCGCCTGTGCGCGGCATGGTGGGCTCGAAAAACGGCGCTTGAGCCGCGCCATTGCGTACGGCCTCAATTAACGCGGCTTGCTCAGCGGGAGAAAAATAGAGCGGGTAATGGGCAAATCCTTCTGGAAAGACTTCAGAGCCACAAGGGAGGAGGTCAGCCATAGCGGTTTACGACTTCTTTCGAATAATTGGCCAGATGAGCTGTTCGCCGAGGCTCGTTTCAGGCAGGTTTTCCACGCCGTATTCTTGCGGATAGTTCCGCGTGATTTTCGCAGTGCCAAAGATAACATCCCAGAGAAATAACATATTCCCATAATTGCCTTTATAATGGGTGATGCCGTCTGCGCCGTGGCGACCATGATGGGCGTGGTGCGTGGACGGCGTACTGATGAGGCGCTCCACCACCCACATGATGGGGGAAAGCCATTTGATTTTATAAAGCGGCCTATCCCACGGGATATCCGAATGCGCGCCATAAATAATAATGAGCTTCAGCACGATATAAACCGCATAAATACCGCCAAGACCCAGATAAATCAAAATACCCGACAACCAAATCCCGGGCATGAGCGCATAGTAAAAAAGATTATTTCGGTAAACGAGGCGAATACTCATATAGCGCGCATTGTGATGCGGGCGATGTAATTTATAAAGCCAAGGCACGGAATGTGACAGGCGGTGCCACCCATATTGGGTCAGATCATCCAAGAGAAGGAATAGCCCAAACCCTAGGAAAACATTTATGCCCGAGAGAGCGTTTTGGTATTGCGGCAAAAAAGCCAGACATAGTCCATATGCTAGCACTAGAATCTTAGGCGACGTGAACAGTAAAAGCATAAGCGTGCTGACAGCTTCGACAATTCCGTCGCTCCTGACTTGCTCAGATTTTTTAAAAAACCGCGTAAAAATAATCTCCGCCAAAATGAAGGCAAAGAATATAAGAAAGATAATAATGATTTCGGGTTTCATGGTGAGAATAGTTTAAGGCATCAGGCCTAACTTATCTAATGAATTTCTTTCGGGCGTCCTCACTTTATCGTCTTCTGGTTTAGCTTGGCTTTGATATTAGAACTTTGTAAACAAGGCACACAAAGGCGGTTAAGATAGTTTAGCGCCCTGTAGGGATGCGTAAAACTATGAAATTCATCATCCGATCAGGCTTTATAGCCTTGGCTCTTCTAACGGCATGCTCGAACCCCACAATAAAAACGGGCGAAGGCACCCCCCTTGCCAAAGAGAGCGAGGCCTTTAATGCCGCATCCGCTTGGGTAGAATTCGAAAACACGTTTCGGCTGTTCTATGCTTATTTAGAGACGGATGTGCTGGATTCCGAAGCCTGGTTTAAGGACGTGCAATTACAAGCCGAACAAACCAAAACAGCGGCAGAATTTCGCGATGTCATAAGGCGCGCCGCTTATTTATTTTGCGACCCGCATATCGTCATCGGCCCCCTTGAAGACAATGGTCTCAATGTGTTTCCAACGTCTTCAGATTTAATCGCTGAACTTGTCTCAGGTGAATATGTTATAACACATGTCAGGCTTGGGTCCCCCGCCGCCGCAAGCGATATCAGGCCCGGATGGAAAATTACAGAGATAGACGGGCAATCGCCCGAAGCCTTTCTTGAGGGCGTCCTGCGCGGCTTCTCTTTGGACATCAGTGAAACGCAGAAAGCCTACCTCATCACACTCGGGCTAAACGGACGCAGAACAGGCGGCAGAGGCCTAAAGTTCACACATGAGGGTCAAATCCGAACCGTGCAATTAGAGTCCGCCCGCGATTTTGCCAGAAGCCTCTCCAAACAGCCCATTGTCTCTGTTAAGACTCAAGGCGATACGGCCATTATTCGTATCAATAATGCCTTGGGTAATAATGACCTCATCCAAGACTTCGATAAAGCCTTGGAAAGCGTCAAAGATAAACCGTCCCTAGTTTTGGATTTGCGCAACACTCCCAGCGGCGGCAATACCGAAGTCGGGCGAAGCCTTATCGGGCATTTTATAAAGACGGAACAACCTTATCAAATACATGAAATTCCTTCACTAGAGCGCGAGTTCACAGTCCCCCGAAAATTTATCGAACTGGTTCAACCGCGAGAGCCTTATTTCCCGCCTGAAAACCTACGGGTTTTATCGGGGCCTTGGACAGGCAGTATGGGCGAAGGCATAACGATTGGTTTGGACGCCGCCGCGGACGCCACAATTATTGCATCTGATATGGGGGACATGTTGGGCGGCCTTTCCAATCGCTATCTTAAGGGCTCGGACATGAAACTTGACCTCGCCACAGAAGTTCTCACCCATGTCAACGGCACACCAAGAGAAGACTTCATCGCAGATATCGCCCCGGCCACTGTTGAATTGGGACCGAACGGCGAGGACATAGGGCTGCGGCTGGCAATAGGCAGCTTTTAAGTCTCTGGGTTTTAAGTCTATGGGTTATAAGTCTCCGAGAGCCTCTTTGATTTCCCCACCTCAAAACACAAAAATGTGAGTCCCCGCCCTTGCACCTTTTAAATCCTCTCCCATATCGGGCGTAATGGCGTTTTCGCCGTGTGAAACCGTGGTTTTTGACAGGATGATGAAAACCCGATTTTAGACGATGAGGCCTAGAAATTTAATCGTCGCGGCGACTTAAGACTCGAACGAACGGAAGAGTCCCCTAACACGCTGCAAAAGAATGGAGACTTCAATGTCAAAAGTCATTGGTATTGACCTCGGGACAACAAACTCTTGTGTTGCTGTTATGGACGGCGACAAACCCCGGGTTATCGAAAACTCAGAAGGCCAGCGCACAACCCCATCAGTTGTTGCCTTTACAGAAGATGGCGAACGCCTCATCGGCGTTCCAGCCCGCCGCCAAGCCGTCACTAACCCTGACCACACTTATTTCGCAGTGAAGCGTTTGATTGGCCGTAACATCAAAGACCCGGCCGTCAAAAAAGACGCCAAAATGGTGCCTTATAAGATTGTCGAAGGCAAAGGCGGCGACGCTTATGTCCAAGGCCGCGATAAAAACCCGCTCAGCCCGTCTGAAATCTCTGCTATGATCCTGACTAAAATGAAGGAAACCGCAGAAGACTATCTCGGCTCTGCCGTGACGCAGGCTGTCATCACAGTCCCCGCTTACTTTAACGATGCCCAGCGCCAAGCAACAAAAGATGCCGGTAAAATTGCCGGTCTCGAAGTTCTGCGTATCATCAATGAGCCAACCGCTGCGGCCCTCGCTTATGGGATGAACAAAGAAGACGGCAAGACGATTGCGGTTTACGATTTGGGCGGCGGTACATTTGACGTCTCTATCCTCGAAATTGGCGACGGCGTCTTTGAAGTGAAAGCCACAAACGGCGACACCTTCCTTGGCGGTGAAGACTTTGACATGGCGATTGTTGAATATTTCAATACCGAGTTCAAAAAAGAAAATGGCATTGATTTAAAATCTGACAAGCTCGCTCTACAGCGCCTGCGCGAAGAAGCGGAAAAAGCGAAGAAGGAACTCTCCTCTGCGTCCACATATGAAGTGAACTTGCCTTTCATTACCGCAGATGCCTCTGGCCCGAAACATTTAAACATGAAGCTGACACGCGCCAAATTGGAAGCTCTTGTCGGCGACCTCATTAAACGCACGATTGCTCCCTGTAAGAAAGCTCTCGCTGATGCGGGCCTTAAAGCCGGTGATGTTGACGAAGTCGTTCTTGTCGGCGGTATGACCCGTATGCCAGCTGTTCAAAAAGCAGTCTCTGACTTCTTCGGTAAAGAGCCGCATAAAGGCGTGAACCCTGATGAAGTTGTTGCCATGGGCGCGGCTATTCAGGCTGGTGTTTTGCAAGGGGACGTCAAAGACGTGCTTCTGCTCGACGTGACGCCGCTCTCCCTCGGTATTGAAACCGAAGGCGGCGTGTTCACACGCATGATTGACCGCAACACGACAATCCCAACCAAAAAGAGCCAGATCTATTCAACGGCTGCGGATAACCAATCCGCTGTGACCATCCGTGTCTCACAGGGTGAACGGGAAATGGCGGCGGATAATAAACTTCTCGGTCAGTTCGACCTTGTAGGTATCCCGCCGGCGCCACGTGGTATGCCGCAAATCGAGGTTACATTTGACATTGATGCCAACGGTATCGT
>CAZMEN010000096.1:0-7521 GCA_964565335.1 uncultured Algimonas sp.
CATCAAGGCCAGCAAAAAAGAAGCCAGTGTGACAGCCAGCAACCTTTTCAACCAGATGATGTATGGCACGGATAATCCGACGGCATTCGCGAATAGCGGCACGGAGGCTTCTGTCAAAGCCATTACATTGGACGATGTGAAAGCATTTTACGCCTCACATTACTCGCCTAAAATCGCGTCTATTGTCGCTGTGAGTGACCTGAACAAAGGCGCTATGAAAAAGGCTTTAGCTCCACTTTCCGATTGGGCTGGCAGTGATGTCGGTACAATCGAAATGAACGCCTTCCCGCAATTGGAGACCGGCACACTCTATTTCGTCGATAAACCTAATGCAGCTCAAAGTGAAATCCGTATCGGTAAACGGGCTTTGCCTTATGACGCGACAGGCGAGTATTACCGTGCAGGCCTCATGAACTATCCGTTGGGCGGCGCGTTTAACAGCCGCATCAATCTCAACCTTCGTGAAGATAAAGGCTATACATATGGCGCGCGCTCTTTCTTTAGCGGTAATGAAAAAGCAGGCTGGTTCCGCGCGAGCGCAGGTGTTCGGGCTGACGCAACAGCGGCGTCTATAGTCGAATTTGCAAAAGAAATTGAGCAATTCCAGCTAACAGGAGCAACTGATGACGAGCTGAACTTCACAAAGTCCGCCATCGGGCAGCGCGATGCACGGGCCTACGAAACACCTGGTCAAAAACTGGGCTTCCTATCACGTATGGCGACATATGATTTGAAACCCAGCTATATCGATGAGCAAGCTGATATTCTCGCAAATATGACTGAAGCCGAGATTGATGCTTTAGCTGCGAAACACCTAAAGCTTGATGAGATGATCATGGTCGTCGTAGGCGACAAAGCCAAAGTATATGATGAAGTGGCCGCTTTGGGTTACAAAATGGTGGAAATTGACACAGAAGGTAACCCCGTCAAATAAACTTCCATAAAAAAATAAAAGCCCCTGATTTTCAGGGGCTTTTTTATGAGTGAAACTGTTTTCTTAAGGCCAATTTACAGCTCTCGTTTAGGATCAAAAACGCCTTTTCTTGAGAAGCCACGGGGCGCCATGCGGCCCGCTTGAGCCCTTTTTCCTTCTAATAATTTCCAATCGGATACTTCCTGACGCCGCCCTGCGCTATCAGAGAATGTAAGCCCCTCTTCCGCTTTAAAGGTTGTTAAATCAGCCAACCCCCCATCTTTGTAGGCTTGCAGGCGAACACCTTTACCGCGAGCCATTTCCGGCAACTCCGCCACATCATAAATCAGAATTTTTCTGTTATTTCCGATGGTCGCAACCTTATCGCCTTTTACCTCAATACAGCGTAAAGCTTCGACATCGCCTTTGACATTGAGAGTTTTTCGGCCCCCGCGCGTAGACGCAATAATATCTTTCTCAAGCACACGGAAACCATAACCTGCAGTACTGGCAACGAGAAGCTCCCTCTTTTCGTCATGGACGAACATGCCGACAGGCAAGTGGTCATTTTCGAGATCGACCATCAACCGAATGGGTTCGCCATTCCCTCGTCCGCCTGGCAATTTATCCGCTCCTAGCGTGTAGAATTTACCATTCGAAGCGAAGACGATGATTTTATCTATAGTCTGCGCGTGAACCGCAAAAGCAAGTTTATCGCCATCTTTGAACTTTAGCCCCGCCAAATCATCCACGTGACCTTTCATGGCACGAATCCAGCCCATTTCGGATAGGACGACAGTCACCGGCTCTTTGGTGATGAAGGCTGTCGTCAAATCAACATCGATTTCGGGCATGTCTTCGAAATGTGTTCGACGAGCCCCGATTTCGGTTTTAACCCCATACTCTTCACGCAAAGCTTTGATTTGACCTGAAATAACCGCCCACTGTTTTTTTTCTGACCCCAATAAACCTTCAATCTCAGACTTTTCCGCCGCAAGCTTGTCATATTCGGACTTAATCTCAATCTCTTGCAGCTTGTTCAAGGCGCGCAAACGCATATTCAAAATGGCGTCGGCTTGTCGTTCTGTCAGGTTGAATGTTTTTATCAGCTCTTCTTTTGGCTTGTCCTCAAACCGAATAATGCGAATGACTTCGTCTAGGTTTAGGAAGGCAATCATATAGCCGTCCAGTACTTCCATTCGGAGTTCTATCTTACCAAGCCTTTGCTGCGAGCGTCTCTGCAAGACCTCGCGACGGTGGTCGAGCCAACATTGAATGACCTCACGCAAATTCATGACGCGCGGCGTACGCGTTGCATCGAGCACATTCATATTAAGACTGACGCGGCTTTCCAGTTCTGAAATCTTGAACAGGCTCTCCATTAAAAGTGCCGGGTCAATATTTTTACTCCGCGGTTCCAAAACAATGCGCACATCTTCCGCACTCTCGTCGCGAACATCAGCGAGGCCAGGCGCTTTTTTCGACTCTATGACTTCGGCCAATTTTTCGATCAGACGGGATTTTTGAACTTGGTATGGAATTTCCGTAACGATGATTTGGTAAGTTCCTCGCCCCGTGTCTTCGACATTCCAACGCGAGCGAACTTTGAAACTGCCTTTACCAGTCGCGTAGGCTTCGAGCATAGACCCCTTTGGTTCAACGATGATACCACCAGTGGGTAAATCAGGGCCAAGGACATGGTCCATCAATGTTTCAATCCGCGCCTTAGGGCTCTTAATTAGGTGAAGAGCGGCCCCGCAAATCTCAGCCACATTATGCGGCGGAATTGATGTTGCCATCCCCACAGCAATCCCTTGAGAGCCATTTGCCAAAAGATTGGGAAAGCCAGCGGGGAGAACCTGCGGCTCCATATCTTCTTCATTATAGGTTGGAATGAAATCAACAGCGTCTTCATCAATGCCTTCGAGCAGAGCCAGTCCGGCCGCTGTCATTTTCGCTTCGGTATAGCGCATCGCCGCGGGGCTATCGCCGTCAATATTCCCGAAATTACCTTGTCCATCTACTAAGGGATAACGCGCTGAAATGACTGAGAGAGTTTCACCAAGGCATCATAAATAGATGCATCCCCGTGAGGGTGATATTGCCCCATCACGTCCCCCACAATACGGGCACATTTTTTATGAGCGTTTTCTGGGTTCAGTTTCAGCTGACGCATGGCGTACAAAATACGCCTATGTACAGGCTTCATTCCGTCACGGACATCCGGCAGAGCGCGCTGCGTAATGGTTGACAAAGCATAGGCAAGATAACGCGAAGATAGCGCATCATCGATATGCTCGCTAATGATTGCGTTCTCAGTGAGCGTATCATCCGTATCGGTAGGTTTCTTAGCCATAATATTCCATTATATCCGAATCAATGAATAGACTAACCCATGCCGCGATGATTGCCACAGTCAGGGCGGAATAGTTGCGGGATAAACCGCCGTTTAAACCCTATCACTGTTGTGCAATCTCTGCCGCCAAAAGGCGCTCAATCAACTGATGGCGTGCCGCAGGTAGTGTACGGTTCAAATTCCACTGAACACGGGTTTCTAAAAAATGGCCTGTGAGTTTTAAACCGTCGAAAATATCTTGGGGAGTGGATACCCCCTCCCCGCGCATGAAAGGTGGCAAGCGTAATAATTTATCAAGGTAGGGCTCTGCGGCACTCGCGCTGACGGCGCGGCCTGAACGCGGAGAGATATGCGTGAGATTATCGTTCTGACCCGTCGCTGCACATCGTGTATAATCCAAGCCATATCCCAGAGCGGATAACAAACCGGCTTCCCACCGCACATAAAGGGCCGGCCAAATATCAATGTCGTGAAGGTTAGCCAAGACGATTTCAAACACGTCATAGATATCACTATGCCCTTCCCGTTCGGGAAGCATTTCGCGGCACATGGCTGTCATGGCGTTTAGCCCTGATAGGGATAAACGGTCATCCATGAGTTCGGCCGCGCGGGAGTCAATGCCCTCAACCGTATAATAGCCTAGTTGCTCGGACAAACGTCCGCGCCATTCCACACGCACATGATTTCCGGGTTGCAGAACGGGGCGCATACGGCGGCTGATGCCGCCTCGTACTAAACCTTTGTGGCGTCCGCGCTCCCGCGTAAAAACATCAATAATGGCAGAGGTTTCCCCGTGTTTCTGTGTCGAAAGAATATAGCCGTTATCCTGCCAATCCATAACTAAGCTTTCAATGGCGACGAATAGAAACGATTAGACGTCAAATTCTAAACCGTTTTCGGAGTAGCGGGCCTTATCATTTTGCCAATTATCCCGTACTTTCACGAAAATAAAGAGATGCACTTTACGGCCTAACCAGGCACTCATCTCTTTTCGGGCCGAGGCACCAATATCTTTAATTGTACGTCCGTTTTTCCCCAAAACTATAGGCTTCTGACTATCGCGTTTAACATAGATTACCTGCTCAACGCGGATATCACCACTTTTCAATTCCTTCCATGCTTCCGTTTCAACGGTAGAAGCGTAAGGTAATTCATCGTGTAATCGCAGGAAGATTTTCTCCCGCGTAATTTCCGCCGCCATAAGACGCATTGGAATATCTGCCGCTTGATCAGGCGAATAAAGATAAGGACCAGAGGGCATAGCGTCGGCAATCAAAATACCCAATTTTTCGATTCCGTCATAATTCAAGGCCGAAACCGGGACGATATCCTTATAGACCCCCGCATCCGAAAAATACTGAATGAGCGGCAATACCTTATCGTGGGCAATTTCATCAATTTTATTGAGAGCCAAAATGGCATTATTAATTTCGCGCTTTTTCAGCCCCTTAATGACGCGTTCAGTATCTTCTCTTGAAAGACGGTCTTGTCCACTCCCTTCCCCTTCTAGATGACGAAGCCAAGCCGCTGCATCAACAACATGAACAATCATGTCCGCGTCATTCATACCAGTCCAAGCCGCATGAACCATCGACTTTGATAAGCGGTCACCTTCTTTGGGATCAAAAATACCAGGTGTATCAATCATGACGGTTTGAGCATCTGCCCCTTCCGTATTCTTCAACATCGCAATACCCCTGATTTGGAACCGCGTTGTCTGAACTTTGTGAGTAACAATCGAGACCTTTTCCCCTACCAAGGCATTGGTCAGGGTCGATTTCCCCGCATTCGGCGCACCAACAATGGCGGCAAATCCTGCAAAAGTTTGACTCATTTCTTGCCTTCAATCTGTTTTAGTAAGGTCTCCGCCGCAAGACGTTCGGCCTCTTTTTTGGATGCCCCTCTGGCAGACGCCTCGGCACGCCCTTCAATCGTCACACCGATTACAAATTCAGGGCGGTGGTCGGGACCGGACTTTTCTTTTACGAAATAATGCGGGACTCCGAGCTTTTTGGCCAAAGCATATTCTTGCAAGAGCGTTTTCGGGTCTTTGCCAGTACGTTGCAACACACGTTCTAGCTCATCGTGCCAGTGTTCGTTATAAAACCGCTCAACAACAGCATATCCACCATCGATATAAAGAGCGGCCATTAACGCTTCGCAGGCATCGCCAAGAATCGACGTTTTATTACGCCCGCCTTGCTTGTCTTCACTCGCCGACATCAGCAGGGTTGAGCCTAAATCTAATTTCCGCGCCACACGAGCACAGGTCTCTTTACGCACAAGCGCATTCAGGCGGGTTGCCATAACCCCTTCTTTTGTTTTGGTTGTGTCAAACAACATCTTAGCCGTAAGCAGGCCCAATACGCGATCTCCAAGGAACTCCAACCGCTCATTATCCACGGTATTCCGACGTCCATCCCCATAAGAGGCATGGGTCAAAGCGCGCTGAATCAATTCTTTGTCTTTGAACTGATACCCGATACGCTCAAATAAACCTTGAATGCGCTTAGGTACGATGTCTGTAAAGTCTCTCCCGCTCACTTAATTCTCTTAAAGAAGCGGTCACCGCGCATATTAAACCAAGTCCAAGGTTTTACGAGAACAAAGTCCTTATCAACGGACAGCAGAACGATTTCTGCCTTACCAATGATATTCGTCGATGGTACTAACCCTGCGCCCCCATTTCTGACTTTTACACGGCTATCTTTCGACCTGTCACGGTTATCACCAAGGAGGAAATAATAACCCTCAGGAACCTTCGTAACGGGCGTATTATCAAGGCTGTTGTTCACTTCGGTATCAAAGATGGAATAAGACTTCCCATCGGCCTGTTTTTCGGTGACAGCATTCACTGTAACGCTGACATCAATATTGCGAAAATCGGTGTATTCAAACTGCTGGATGCCATCAGGGCGCTGTTCGACGGCTTCCCCGTTGATATAGATTTGCCCACTAATCATCTGAACTTCATCGCCCGGCAATCCGATGAGGCGTTTGATATAATTATCTTTTATACCATCAGGACGAAAAACAATGACATCGCCTCTTTTGGGCTGACTTTCAAATAAACGTCCATTCTTAACCGGGAACGGGATCGGCGCTGCCGCATAGCGGCCATAGCCCACAGAATATTTCGATGTGATGATATAATCACCTTTCATCAACCCCGGTAGCATAGACCCTGACGGGATATGGAAGGGCTGGAAAAGAAAGGTCCTTAAGACCAAGGCGATACCCACACCCCATATGACTGTTGAGAGAGTTTCAGCGATTTCTGAGCGTTCTTTTTTAGCCATAATCGCGTCTTACGCAGACTTAACCGCTTCGACAATCGCAAATGCTTGTGCATAGGGGGGATCATCACTCAGACTGAGGTGGACTTTGCCTTCATATCCATCGGGCAATCGAACGGATAAACGCGTCTTTGCCGTGCGATAGAGTTGAATGTCAGGCCGACCAGATTTTTGGTTGATGACTTCGACATCCAACCAAGACAAAGCACCTGTCGCCTCTCCTGCTAAAGCTTTCGCAACGGCCTCTTTCGCCGCAAACCGTTTGGCATACGCATTGGCTGGTATAGCTTTACTCTCACAATAAGCCTGCTCACCTTCCGTGAAAGTCTTGTCTTTGAACTTTTGTCCAAATTTACCCAGCGTTTTCGCGATACGGGTTATGTCGCAAATATCTGTGCCAATACCGATAATCATGCGGTTTCCCTTGCGCGGCTCGTGATATCCCGCATTTGCTTAATGGCTTCATCAAGCCCTAGAAAAACCGCCTCACCAATAATAAAATGTCCAATATTCAATTCCATACACTCAGGTATAGCCGCCACTGGCGTTACATTCTCAAACGTTAAACCATGACCGAAATGCACTTCTAGCCCCAAACTGTGCGCTAATGTGGCGGCCCCACGAAAGTCTTCTAAAATAGAATTGGCTTTCTCTATATCTCCATCATCAAGAGCATGAGCATATGCTCCCGTATGAAACTCAACGACTTTAGCTTGCGTTCTGGCGGAGGCTTCAATCTGCGGCCGCTTCGCTTCAATAAAAAGCGAGACACGAGCGCCGTTCTCATCCAAGGCCGCAATAATTGGTGTTAGCGTGTTGTGAAGTCCAGCAACGTCCAATCCGCCTTCTGTTGTGCGTTCTTCGCGCTTTTCAGGAACAATACACACGGCATGAGGCTTTAGCGCTAGAGCGATTTCTAGCATATCCTCAGTCGCTGCCATTTCCATATTCAAAGG
>CAZMEN010000096.1:7531-7963 GCA_964565335.1 uncultured Algimonas sp.
CTTGTAACCTCTCCATATCATCATCGCGCATATGACGTCTGTCTTCACGCAAATGCGCCGTGATACCGTCTGCACCCGCTTGAATAGCAGCCCAAGCTCCTGCAACGGGGTCGGGATGCTCTCCGCCTCTAGCATTGCGAATTGTTGCAATATGATCAATGTTTACGCCCAAACGGGGGAAGGTTTTAGGCGTCATGAAAGACCCCGACTGCCGGGCTTAATGGCCGGAATACCTTTTAAATCGGCGGGGAGGTTATCAACGTCATAATCAGGAAATTTTCTAGCAGCCAGACTCACCAAAGGCACACCAATATCGACAGTACCGCCAGAACGGTCAAACAGACACGCACCGCCAACAACCTTTGCGCCTGTTTTTTCGATACTTTGAATGCACTCACGCGAAGAGAGGCCTGTTGTGACAATGTCTTCAAC
>CAZMEN010000097.1:0-7695 GCA_964565335.1 uncultured Algimonas sp.
ATATATGCCGGAGCGCGATCAAATCTCGCAAAGCCGTCAGGAAATGATCGCCCGCATGGCAATGGCGATGGGCGGTCGTGCCGCAGAAGAAATTCACTTCGGCTATGACAAAGTCACATCCGGCGCGAGTTCGGATATCGAACAGGTCACGCGTATTGCGACGGCTATGGTCACGGAATGGGGCTTGTCAGACGAGATTGGGCCGATTGCCTATAAGGACACAGATCAACAAAGCTTCCATCCCGGTATCGGGCGGGGCTCTGCGATTTCGCCTGAGACCGCGAAACTCATCGAGAGCGAGATTAAACGCTTTGTGAGCGAAGCGCACGAAACCGCGACGAAAATTCTGAAAAAGAAAAAGAAGGATTGGATCGCCTTGGCCGAAGCCCTCTTGGAATATGAAACCCTGTCAGGTGATGAAATTTCTGTGCTTCTGTCGGATGGGATTAAACCGAAGCGTCCCGACGGAAAAGGCGGGAAGCCCGCCGTTTCGGCCGTGCCGAGTACGAAGAAAAAACCGAAAGGTTTAGGCGGCGCCGCGACAGCACGGGATATTGACCCCGAGGCTTAGAAATTAACATACGTAAAATATGAACCCCGCTCTGTGAAAAAACCATTTACGCAGGGCGGGGTTTTTTGTTGGTTGATCACTGTCGGGTGTTTGTCGTGGCACAATCAGCTTTGGGAGTATATTAATTTCGTATGACTTATACATTCGACCCTAAAAAATTGATGACCCTACGCAAACACGCATTCTGGACACAAGAAGACTTGGCCAGTGCTTCCGGTGTAAGCGCCCGAACCATTCAACGCCTAGAGCGCGGCAAAGGCGGCTCTCTAGATACATGGAAGGCACTTGCCGCGGCTTTTAATGTGGACTTACATCAGCTGCAGTCAGACATACCTGACGGAGCACCTTTAATGAAACGACATAAAGTCGGTGTTGGAACGCTTCTGGCTTATGCTGGCGGGATTTTAGGGTGCGGATATGGTTGGGGCGTTTTATTTCGCGTTACCGAGACTTTCCAAGGGGCCGTAACAGAGCACACCTTATTGACGGGCTATGTCACTGTTATGACGGCTCTCTGTTTGATTGCGCCATTTGTGAGTAAAAAACTCTCCTTTAATTAGAGACTCTTGTATTTCGCTACTGAGGTCGTAAATCCATCTTATGGATTTCAACCGACCAAAAATAATGGGCATCCTGAATGTCACGCCGGATAGTTTTTCCGATGGCGGGCGCTATGAAGGGCTGGAGCAGGCCGTAAAAGGCGCCATTCGCCTTATCGAAGATGGCGCGGATATTATCGATATTGGCGGAGAGAGCACGCGCCCGGGGGCGGAAGAAATTTCGCCTAAGGAAGAAATTCGCCGTACTGTGCCTGTTATCGCCGCCTTGCGCGAGGCCACACGCGACTACGAAATCGACCCCGTTATTTCCATTGATACCCGTAAGCCAGACGTGGCTGAAGCTGCGGTATTGGCCGGCGCGGATATTTGGAACGATGTGACGGCGCTCACTTTTGATACGCGTTCAGAGGGCGTAGCGGCAGATCTCGCCTGTCCCGTCATCATCATGCACATGCAAGGCTCACCCGAAACCATGCAGCACAACCCCCATTATAATGAAGCTGTAGCGGATGTAAAAAACTACTTAGCCAAACGCATTGACGCGCTGGATTTTGCGGGGGTGGAGCGCGGCCATATCACGATTGATCCCGGCATCGGGTTCGGTAAACGCCAAGAGGACAATCTTGCTCTGTTTCGTCATTTGGAAAGCTTTAAAGAGCTGGGCTGCGATATCCTCATGGGGGCGTCCCGCAAAAGCTTTATAGGCCGCATAGACGGCAGCCGCGCCGATGACCGCTTAGGTGGCTCCATCGCCGCCGCCCTCTGGTCCGCTCAAGCAGGTGCAAATATCCTCCGCGTCCATGACGTAAGCGAAACCGTGCAGGCATTGAGGGTCTGGGAGGCGATAAATGTGGTATGATTATAAGACAGAGTTGTCCGAAAAGGAATTACTTGGCGAATTTAGATCTTACCCAGCATATAGAGAAGACGCTAAAATGTGGCGTGATGAAATAGATTTTTATGAAAGAAAACTAACAATTGCTCCGTTCTATGGTGCTGGTGCAGGGATAGTTGCTATATCGGTTGCGATAATGAGCAATCCAAACAGCTCATTCATTTCTGTTATTTTGCCGAGTGCTTGGTTATTTGTTCTAAGCCTGTCGTTCATGTTTGTTGCTGGTGGGTTGTACTTAACTTCAAGTGTAACTTATGAAAATGAATTGACTATAAGAGGAAATGCAGTTCAAGAGTTTTGTAGTTTTAAAGATGCTTTGCGAAAGGCCGAGAGTAATCTTGACAAACTAGAGCTTGAGCGACGGTCAAGAAACATTAAGCCTATATTGAAATCTGTAAATGATAAAATCGCTAAAGCTAATGATGCTTCGAAAAAAGGAGATAAGTTTCTACTTTTTGCGAGGCTGTTTTCAATTTTTGGAGTAGTGCTCCTTCTTTTAGCTATAATCTCTCCACTGGTGGTAATTTCTCTAAGTTATAATTTTGGATTTATCTAATGCCCAACCAAACTGAACCCCAAGGCCGCGTCCTCATCATCGCGGGCTCCGACTCCTCCGGCGGAGCGGGGATACAGGCGGATATCAAAAGCTGCGCGGCTTTTGGCGCTTATTCCATGACGGCCATCACCGCTGTGACCGCGCAGAATACGGTTGGGGTGCAGCAAGTTGAATTCTTATCGCCTGACCTCGTCCGCGCGCAGATACGCTCTGTGCTGTCTGATATAGGGGCGGATGTCGTGAAAATAGGCATGCTCGGCACGAAAGGCATCATTGATGTTGTGGCCGAGGAAATCGAACCGCTCGACGCGTTTATCGTGCTCGACCCTGTCGCTGTGGCGACCTCTGGCGATGCGCTATTACAAGATGACGCGATCGGTGCTCTGAAAGATACCCTCTTACCGCTCGCAGATTTGGTGACGCCCAATGTCCCCGAGGCGGAGCTTTTAACAGGCCTCACCATCACAGATGTCGATGATCTCACCAAAGCGGGGGATGCGCTTTTGGAGCGGAATGTCTATGCGGCGCTGATGAAAGGCGGACATCTCAAGAGTAAGTCAGTCGTTGATGTATTGGTCAGCGAGGAGGGGGCGAACATCATGTCCGGCCCGCGCCTGCATACGCGCCACACACACGGCACGGGCTGCACTTTGGCGAGCGCTGTTGCCGCCAATATGGCGCTGGGCGCGTCTTTGGACGAAGCGGTGATGACGGCGCGGGAGTTTGTCTTTGAAGCCATCCGTACAGCGCCGAAATTCGGCGAAGGCCACGGCCCGCTCAATCACGGTTTGGCTATAGGAGAACAGGCGGATGATGAAACGCCTGACCCATCTAATCCCTTCGCGGCTTTGAAATCTTTGTAAAAGTGCAGCCTAACAATCCGTGTCTGTTCTAGCGGGTTCAGACAACGTGTTCTTCTGCCCTATACGCGAAATCATAACACCCAGAACAATTATGCCAAAGGCTGCAAATATCCGCCATGTCAGCGGCTCGTGTAACAACCAGACGCCAAATATAACGGACGCCACGGGCACAAAATAATTAATGCTCGCCATGACCGAAGTGCCCGCAACATCTATGACATAGAGATACATAATAGTCGCCACACCGCTTGACCCGACGCCTAGGCCCAGCACCATTAATAGGGTCAGGAGGGTTTTATCCGTAGGCGGTACGGCTTCGGTAAAGCCCGTGAACACTGCGGCAATAATCCCAAAAAAGGCGGCGCTGACCATCATCATTGCCGCGGCTGTGGTTGACGGCGTTTCGGGGGCAATCTTGGCGAGAACAGTTGTCAAAGCATAGAAAAAGGCTGCGCCGACAATTAAGCTCTGCGCTTTCCAATCACTCACCAGCGAGGCGGATAAATCGTCCGGCAAAAACAAAATGATAATACCAAACAGGCCCAAGACAAATCCAAGCAATTTTAAAATCGTGAGTTTTTCGTCTGTCACGAAATGCGCCATGACGATTGTCATTAATGGCATACCTGCCACCAAAATGGCGCTTAATCCGCTGTCCACAGTCTTCTGACCTGTCCCGAGTAAGAAGAACGGAATGACCGAGCTGGTTAGGCCCAAAACCGCATACCAAATCCAGCGTTCATCAGTGATCTTGGGGAAGCGGTAGCCTTTGAAAATCATATAGGCCGTGACCAATATAGCGCCGACGGCGAGGCGGTCAGCCACAAGCCAAATCGGACTAATATAACGCACGCCCACGCCGACCATTGTAAAGGCGGACCCCCAAATCAGAATAAGAGCCACGGCGAACAGAAAGAGCGTTTTGAACGGCATGCCCTGCGGCGCCGGACTCGGGGGCATGTCTTCAGGGGAATCGGGGCAGGTCGTCATGGCTCTGCCTCGCAGGCCAAACTCATCAGGTCAATCATAGTAGAGCCGTAATTCGTTTGAGAGCCCGATGGGGGTTTAGGCTTTGAACGGATCCCGCATCAAAATCACATCTTCGCGCTCAGGCGAGGTCGAGACCATAGACACCGGACAGCCAATAAGCTCTTCGATGTGGCGGACATATTTCACGGCTTCGGCGGGTAGATCCGCCCAAGACCGCGCGCCGCGTGTGGAGCCTTGCCAGCCCGGCATGCTCTCATAGATTGGCTCGACATTGGCTTGGTTGGCCGCGCCAGCCGGCAGGCGTTTGAGGATTTTGCCGTCGAGCTTATAGCCTATACAAATTTTCAATTCGGCTAAACCATCCAACACGTCGAGTTTAGTGAGCGCAATGCCCGTAATTCCGCCGGTAATAATGGCTTGTTTTACCATGACGGCATCAAACCAGCCACAACGTCTCTGACGTCCTGTGACTGTGCCGAACTCATGGCCGCGTTCCCCTAGGCGTTGACCAATTGCATCGTCTAATTCTGTCGGGAAGGGGCCTTCGCCCACGCGGGTTGTGTACGCTTTAGTAATGCCAAGAACATAATTTAACGCGCCAGGGCCCATGCCTGAGCCCGCCGCCGCTTGGCCGGCAATAGTGTTTGAACTGGTGACGAATGGATATGTGCCGTGGTCAATATCAAGCATTGCGCCCTGTGCGCCTTCAAACAAAATCCGTTTTTCGGCTTGTTGAGCTTCGTGTAGGCTGTGCCAGACGGGGGCGGCGAAAGGCAAAATCTTCGGCGCAATGTCCAAGAGTTGTTGCGTCAGCTCATCAGCATCCGTTTCTGGCTGGCCCAAGCCGACACGCAAAGCATTGTGATGGTGGAGTAAGTTTTTGACGCGGGCCAGCAAATGCTCTTCATCGGCGAGGTCGCAAACGCGGATGGCGCGTCGCGCGACTTTGTCTTCATAGGCGGGGCCAATACCGCGTTTTGTTGTCCCAATTTTTATGCCGTCGACACGGTTCTCACGGATGCCGTCTAGTTCCGAATGGATGGGCAGAATGAGAGCGGTCGATTCTGAAATCATGAGGTTGTCAGGACTGATTTTGACGCCTTGCTCTTTGATGCGTGCCATCTCGTCAAGGAAGGCCCAAGGGTCAAGGACGACGCCATTGCCGATAACAGAGAGCTTGCCGCCTCTGACAATGCCGGAGGGGAGGAGCGAAAGCTTATAAACTGTGCCGTCTACGACGAGGGTATGACCGGCATTGTGACCGCCTTGAAACCTCACCACGACATCTGCGCGACTGGAAAGCCAGTCCACGATTTTGCCTTTTCCTTCATCGCCCCACTGGGATCCGACAACAACGACATTAGCCATATCAAAGTCCTTCACAAAGAAACGGCGCAAGCTACCCTTCGCAACTCACGCCATCTTGGACATCTGCTCAATGGGTATTGAGCGATTCCTTTAGACTTTTTCAGTCTTTACTGGGCATCTATACAAAAGGCGAGAGCCAGCCCAGAATATTTCGGGATAAACCTATCAGAGCGATACAACGTCCACGATTTTAACCTGATCAACTTCGCGTATCTTCGCGGCGACATCATCAGAGACAGTGCCGTCAACGCTAACGAGGCAAACGGCTTCGTCACCTTTGTCCATCCGTCCGAGAGAGAAGGTGGCGATATTGACTTTATTATCGCCTAATATCGCGCCGAGTTTGCCGATAAAGCCTGGCTTATCTTCATTTCGGACATAGATCATGTTTTCGCTAAAGGCTGCATCCATCGGGACTCCGAAGAGGCGGACAATACGGGGTTCGCCGCGATAGATTGTGCCGACGACAACGAATTTACGCTCTGATGTTTCAACGGACAGACGAATAAGGCTTTCTGCCCGTTCTGCCTCATTGACATAGCTCTCTTTGACTTCGATTTTGCGCTCTTTGGCAAAAACAGGTGCCGAAACCGCATTCACATTGGGCATAGCGGCTTTGAGCAAGCCCGCCAGAGCGGCGGACGTCATCGGGTCAGTGTTTAAGTCCGTGACGCTTCCTTTATATGTCAACTCGACGGATTTAATCGGGTCATGGAGAAGCTGTCCGGTCATGCGGCCCAAACGGGAGGCAAGGTCGACAAAAGGCTTGAGGCGCGGAGCTTCTTCGGCGGAGATTGAAGGCGTATTGAGCGCATTGCTGACCGCGCCAGTCAAAAGATAATCTGCCATTTGCTCTGCGACCTGAACGGCCACATTTTCCTGCGCTTCCAATGTTGACGCGCCCAAATGCGGCGTCGCGATAAAATTAGGCGTACCGAAAAGGGGGTGCTCTTTGGCGGGTTCAACCGCGAATACATCCAGCGCGGCGGCGCGGACATGGCCAGCCTCGAGCGCGTCTTTCAGGGCTTCTTCATCGACCAATCCACCGCGGGCACAATTGACGATGATGATCCCTTTTTTCGTCATGCCTAAACGTTCGCGAGAGACTATACCTTTCGTGCTTTCCACCAAAGGCGTATGCAGGGTGATAGCGTCGGCGCGTTGAAATAGTGAATCCAATTCGACCTTTTCTACGCCGAGTTTAACAGCACGTTCTTCAGTCAAATATGGGTCAAAGGCGATGACTTTCATTTTCAAGCCAAGTGCGCGTTCGGCTACCAAAGCGCCGATATTGCCGCAGCCAATAATGCCGAGGGTTTTGTTAAATAACTCAACGCCTTTGAAGTCAGATTTTGGCCACTCGCCGTTTTGCGTGCGGGCAGAGGCAGACGGGATTTGCCGCGCCGCAGAGAAGAGCATGGCAATCGCATGTTCGGCCGTTGTGACAGCATTCCCGAAAGGCGTGTTCATCACGACAACGCCGCGATCTGTTGCGGCTGGGATGTTTACATTATCAACGCCGATACCTGCGCGGCCAATCACTTTCAGGTTTTTGGCGGCAGCAATGATTTCAGCATCGGGGCGCGTTGTTGAGCGCACAGCAAGACCGTCATAGTCGTGGATAATGTCAATTAGCTCTTCTTTGGAAAGACCTGTAATGACATCGACATCGACGCCGCGATTTTTAAAGGCTTGCGTGGCGGCAGAGGACATTTTGTCCGCAATGAGTACTTTAGGCATGATTACGCCTCCTTTTGAATAAGTGTATCGAACGCCCAATCTAACCAAGGGGTGAGGGCTTCGAGGTTTGATTGTTCAACGGCAGAGCCGCACCAGATACGCAGACCCGCAGGGGCGTCACGGTAAGAGCCAAAATCAAGAGCCACATTTTC
>CAZMEN010000098.1:0-7525 GCA_964565335.1 uncultured Algimonas sp.
GTCCCAACCATTCGAGACAAGCTTGTAACTCTTCAACGGGTTGGTCTCGGCTATATCAAAGTCGGGCAGCAAGCGACGACACTGTCAGGCGGCGAAGCACAGCGCGTGAAACTGGCCAAAGAACTTTCCAAACGCGCCACGGGTCGGACGCTTTATATTCTGGACGAACCCACCACAGGTCTTCATTTCGAAGACGTGAACAAACTGCTGACAGTTTTAAATGAGCTGGTCGGTACAGGGAATACAATGATTGTGATTGAGCACAATCTGGATGTAGTCAAAACTGCGGACTGGATCATTGATATTGGACCAGAAGGCGGTGACGGGGGCGGAGAAATCGTCGCGGTAGGAACGCCCGAAGATGTGGCTAAAGTCGAAGCCAGTTGGACAGGACGTTATTTAGGGCCGTTACTCAAGCGAGATAAAGCGCGGAAGGCATAATTTTTAAGACGCCAATTTAATAGATAACATCTCCGCTGGTATCTTTGAGGATATACCGCATTGTTGTAAGGATACTCTTTCGCTCTTCGGTCGTTTCATCAGCAGTTTTGGGTGTATATTTCCACTTTTTAACAGCTTTTACTGACGGCTCTTCGTAATATTCAGGCCACGACACTAAAGCACGAATATTTGTTGGCTCCCCTGAGTTTGCCAGATCAAATTCTATAATTGAATAACCAGATTGCGCCGCTTTTCTTGGCATTGTCCCAGGGACACGTTTGATTGGCTTAATCGACTCATTTCGGGGTTTATCGTAAGGCCAACATTTACAAAGGCCTTTTTCTTCCGCCTCGTTCAACAGGCCTTCTTCGTGAAGTCTGTTACGCATGTGCGACCAACGCCCCAAGGCTTGCGCCGCCAAAGGATGGTCCTGAGGGAGTTTCCCATCAATTGTTTCCATGACCGCTTGATAATCAAGTGCGGCTTCCAGACTGTTATCCAATCCTTCATTCCCGAAACCAGAATATAATTTCGCTATCAATGGTTGGACGGAAATCAAACCATCCTCAGCGTTTTCGAAAGCCTTAATGGCTGCCATTGACATTTCTTGTGTCTTTTTATGTTGCCCCTTCTTTACATAATTCTCCGCTCTCAGTGTCAAAGCTTCCCCGTAATAGGTCGTCTTGGTCAAACCATTAGCCTCGGCAAATTCTTGCGCCGACTTCGCTTCGGAAGCCATCTTACCGCTCTTGCGAGAGAGTTTATAAAAGGTAGCCAGACGGATACTTCGGTCAAGCCAAATCAGATTTTTGTCTTCACCATAGAAATTCGATAACGCCTTACTTCTCTCAAAGGCGGTAACGAACTTTTTGTCGTAATCAGCCCTTCCGAGATCACCATAGTTTTGCGCTAAATCACCCGTCGTTTTAGAATCACCCAAAAGCTCTTCAGCCTTTTGCCAAGCCTGATAGGCGTGTTTTTTAGCGGCCTTTTGATTACCCTCTTCGAGCGCAGCTTTATAAGCCTTGTAGGGCGTAATAACTTCAGATGGTATTTTTGCGCTCGCCGACAACGGAACAAGTAACAAGCAAAAACCAAATGTAAGGGCTAACAAGGCGGAAATATAGGAGCGCATAGTCAAGGCTTACACCCTTGAAGCGCTGCACGTCAAATTTGTGCCCTTAGTCAAACACGGCTTTGGGATCATCCTCAGCCCACAATCGCACGGCATAGGCCGACACGCCCGCAATCCAGAGCATCCAACCTGACCACGCAGCGGCCAAGGCTGCTAACCCAAGAACTGATATGACCATAACGAGAGGATTAGATAAGCGCGCGGACATCGCTTCGAAGGCGATACGCGGATTTTCAGCTCCGAGCCCCGAAATCGCCGTGATAAAATCGGGATTGCCGGAAACTGCAATTAAAACGATCATATAGATGATATAATAGGCAATATAGCCTCCGATATAGGTGACACTATAGGCACCCAATAATGGCCAAAAGCGTTTCTTCGTAATGTCTTTTGTCGCAAAAACATGCGTTTTTTCTGCCAAGGCCGTTAAGGCCGCTGAAGCCGCAAAACGTACAGGAAAGACAACAAAAATGAAGACAAAGAGTGCCAGAAACCCGAAAAATCCGATAATCGCCCCCAATATTGGCGATATAACGCTAAACAATCCGATTGCAATGGATACAATCACGGTGAAAAAAAACATGCCAACCATCCAGAGCGCATAAAACCCAAATTGAGCCAACATGTTGCGCAATGTGAAGGCATTAAACCTTACGGGTATTTTCGCAGGCTCTTCTCCGGTGAGGTATTTACGGTAGAAGGCCGCCTCGCCAACCGCACTGGCCACCCACAAGCCTAGCATGAAAACGGTATAAGCTAAGCCCGCACGGCCGAATGCTGCCAACATAGGTGAAAAATCCGGATCCGATCCGTCAATCGTTGCGCGATTAAACTCCCAACTTATCTCCGTAATCTCAGACATAAAAGGAAGAATAAAGGGCACTGTGATAAGGAGTACGATAAAGATGACGGCGCTATGCCAAAACCAAAGACGCAAAGCATAATCTTTGCTGCCAGGCGTATTAAACCAAGCCGTCGTCGCCTGACCAAAATCGAACGGCGTTTGCGGTTCTCTGACTTCAATTTTCATCATCTTCCCCCTAAGGCGGCGCCGCAAAAACAGTTTTGTTAAAGGCCTGTATTCCGCCCTATATGGCGCATTGATTATTCCCCCCTCCTGCCTTATTGGCTCGCCCATGGTCAAGTCAGTTCACATTATTGGTGCGGGTTTAGCGGGTTCAGAGGCGGTTTGGCAGTGTGCATCGCGCGGGGTACCCGTCATTTTGCATGAAATGCGCCCTCACCGTATGACTGAAGCCCATCAGGGCGAAGGTTTCGCCGAGCTTGTTTGCTCCAATTCATTTCGTTCGGATGATAAATACGGCAACGCTGTCGGTGTACTGCACGAAGAAATGCGGAAAGCGAGCAGTCTGATTATGGGCATGGGGGATATGACCAAACTCCCCGCCGGGGGCGCCTTGGCGGTAGACCGCGAAGCTTTTTCCGAAGCTGTAACAACGATCTTGCAACAACACCCTTTGGTCACGATAGAGTATGGGGAGGTCAAAGGCCTACCGCCGAAGGAATGGGGCAATACAATCATTGCGACGGGTCCGCTCACGGCTCCAGGGTTAGCAGAAGACATACTCAAAACGACGGGCGAAGACAGCCTTGCCTTTTTCGATGCTATTGCTCCGATTGTTTATCAAGATAGCATAGATTTCGACATTGCTTGGATGCAATCGCGTTATGATAAAAAAGGCCCCGGAGGAGATGGCGCAGACTATATCAACTGCCCTCTAGATAAAGATCAATATGAGGCGTTTATCGAAGCGCTGGTAAATTCGGAACAAACCGAGTTTAAAGACTTCGAAAAAGACACCCCTTATTTCGAGAGTTGCCTGCCGATTGAAGTCATGGCCTCTCGCGGCGCAGAGACATTGCGTTGGGGGCCAATGAAGCCCGTTGGGCTTACTAACCCGCATAATCCGACTGTAAAGGCGCATGCCATCGTTCAATTACGACAGGATAATGCGCTCGGTACGCTCTACAACATGGTCGGTTTTCAAACTAAAATGAAATATGGGGCGCAAGCCGATATATTCCGCACTATTCCTGGTTTGGAAAACGCGGTGTTTGCCCGACTGGGCGGTATTCATCGCAATACTTTCATTAATTCTCCAAAACTTTTGAACGAACAGCTTCAGCTCAAGACACGTCCTGATTTACGTTTCGCCGGGCAGATTATGGGGGTCGAAGGCTATGTCGAGTCTGCGGCGCTTGGTTTGCTGGCGGGCCGTTTAGCCGCTTCTCAAGCCTTGGGGCGCAAGGATATTATGCCGCCAAAAACAACAGCGCTCGGCGCTTTGGTGGAACATGTAACAGGCGGCTTTATGAGTGGGCCAAAAGCAAAATTCCAACCCATGAACGTCAATTTTGGCCTCTTCCCGCCGATGGAAGAAGAAATCATCTATAAGTCACCAGAAGGCAAACGCCTGCGCGGGAAAGATAAAACACGCCATCGTAAGGGTTTGCTAGCAAAGCGCGCCTTGAAAGATATTCAGGGCTGGGTCGAGGATACATCAGCTATCTAGGTTTTGGATTGATGATCTGAAACTTATCATCCGCTAGATTGACTAAGATCGCCCGCCCGTCAGGCGCGACTTTAAACACGCCATATCTCGCATCCTCGTAATCCTGCGCCATACCATTTTCAAAATAAAACCGAGGGGCACCAAAAGTCAGGGCTCGATTGGTTCGCGTGTAATTGAATTTCACTTCCGACGGGACCAATCCCGCTCCGTCATCAAGACGCTTAAAGGACGCAACATTATTGGCGTCCAACTCCATGACAAAAGCGCCTTTGGGGGGCAAAGTGCCTAAACTGACTCCGCTCGGAACTCTTTCTTCTGCGTAAGCTAAGGTCATGTAATCGCCCAGCATAAGAGCGCGGGGATCAACAGGGCGCAAATCAAGTAAGACTGTTTGTCCCTCATCTTTAACTGCATTCAATGCTAAAATTTGAGATGTGAACAACCATGCGATTAAGCCAGTTGTGACAACAATTACAGCGATGCGGAAGGCTCTCACGATATGGCCTCCATTTCGGGCATACGCTTCACCCCGGCCCAAACAATTAGGCAAACAAGTCCAACTGCCATCAAAATATAGGATTTTAGACCAAGGCTGAGAGAGAGTTCATAATAGAACATATAGATATAATAGATTTGGAGGAGAATGCCGATTAATGCCAAGACACGGTGCCCCAAAGAATATCCTATGACTATCAGTAAGAAGGCAAAAGCTCCGCCATAAGGGAACAATATGAGGACGGCTAAGATGGGAAGAGCCACCCAAAGTGAAGGTCTCCATCTATCGAAAGCTGGGTTTAAGAAATTCAGAAGTCCAATTCCGCCGCCAGCCAGTAAAACCCCCACAAGCGGTTTAATTAGCATGCGGCTCTCTAGCGTCGAAATCACCGCCTCGCTTGAAAAACTACTCAATCCGTAAAATGTAACCGCCAAAAGGGAAGGAAAAAGCAACAGAACTGAGGCGGCTGCGCTATAAAGCCTAAACCTGATTGGTCTCATCAAAAGCAATATGCCCAGCAAAATGCAAAAGAATGAAAGTAAAATATCAAAATTCTGAAACTTCACTTCTTGGCCGAAAAATATCGATAAGGCCCATAGAATTGAAAAGACGGATATAAACTCAATAATCTTGTCTTTGACACTTAGCAAACACACGACGCTTACCAAAATGGTCACCGTCACAAAGAGACCTATTTCAAAACTGTCTAGCATTATAGGAAACGCGCCGATCAGCATGGCTGCCGCCAACACAATAAACGTATTTAATAAGTGCCTGAGATAACCTTGCGTCTTTCGCTTTCGCAGCAGGATTGAGACACCCAATAAAGGCAAACCTAATATCAACAAACCATACCCAATAGATTGATCTTTAAGGACCAACCCGAAAAATGAACCAAAGAATATAATGCCGAAAATCGCTGTCACGAAAGCGGCGAAAGCGAGAAGTGTCTCCACATACCAAGGATTGTTCTCCGATTCCGCCTCGGTGAGGGCTTTTAACAGCACTGGCTCCTCATGCCCGACAAGATGAAGAAACGCCTCACTCTGGTCGGTTTTAGCGTCGATGTTCTTATCGGGACTCTCGAAATCATCACCTCCGACGTCCGATGTTATGCCCATAAAGTGTTTTAAGACAGTGACAAGAAACGCCGTGAAACCGGCCAGAATGATAAAGACCAAAAAGAAAACGATCACATCCCACCCCAGCCAATCAAACAATTTGAAAACAAACTGAACACACATGGCAGACACCAATAAGGTGACGAGCGTTAGGCCTGCCAGAGTAGGTTTAATTTTGTAAAGGTAAGCGCCAAGAGCCAAGGACGATAAAAGGACGGAAAAACTCACCCCGTAGGATAATAGTTTTTCATCGGCCCCGCGCCATGGCCAAAATGTGGCTGTAAAAGCAGAAATATATAGCCCGCAGCACACTGCGAGTAAAAACAAACGAAACCACCCTGCCCTTGCCCACTGATAGTCAGGTCTAATGAAAAGATCCAAAGCTATTAAGGATAGGGTCGATATCCATGCCGCAATAAGTATAAGAAAGTCCGCTGCCAATGGTTTTCCGGCAATATAAAACCCTGTTTCGGCATAGGCAAAAAGCGCCACAAGAGCGATGATGATCCAGACCGTCCAATGCGCAACATTTCGCGAGACGGCCGCAAAGGGCAATGTCAGGACAGCCCACAATACAAAAGGCGTATGGAGTAAAGCAGGCGTTTGATACACTTGGCCAAAGACAGCAAACATAACGCCTACCAAAACTGTCGCCGATATTCCAAAAGCCTGCGCAACAGGGTTGTCCAGCTTTAAAACCACCCAAGCCAGACCACTGAAAAGGATGCCGCCACCGACAATCGAAAATTTCATTTCGTCCGCTAAACCAAACCAATTATGGGCGAAGAAGAATATGATACCGGCCAGAATTTGACCTATGCCTAACCCAAACAAGGCTTTTATCGCCCAACTATTCCAGAAATCCTTATTGCGAAATATTTCTAATGCTGAGGTATACTGATGAGCTTTGATATGGCCCGTCTCCACGAAAATTGGGAGATTATTCACGTTTATTGCTGTGCTATCAGATGTTGAAATGGCCACCTCTTAAACGCTACCCCTCAAAATTGTCCTGAGCAAGTGAATTTGTTTTGCAAAGGCGCTGTAATGGACAGGCCCTAAGAGGGGGTCATAGCTGTTTGCTGAGAGGCGTTTTAAAAACGGTTTTACCATAGAGGCATAAGCGAGAGCCGGCATAACCTCAGGGAGCGCCTGTATTTTTTTATTAGTAACAATTTCATATTGTGATTTTGCGGCCTGACATAGCCTTTCATAACTTATCTCGCCCAGCATAGTATCGTGATAATAGCCATACGCTCGGGCCAATCCCGTTAGGCCCCAGGCAATTCCAGCTGCCTCAGATTTTGCATCGGGCTCACCGCCGCAAATTTTTACGGCAATCTTCATCAACGCACCAGAAGTTTGAGCGCAATAATCCTGCGCTTCAGTCAAATTTGAAAAGGGGCGCGGGTCAATATCGCGCTCTCTTCCGTCAATCAGCTGATCAACCCAAAAACGAGGCACATCATAGTCCAAAAGCAAACGACGCAGTGGCGTGGTGATTTCATGCGCTCTAACGGAGTCGGTCTCGTATATCTCAGCGATTGCATCACGCCACCATTGATAGCGGATTTGTCCAATCATCGGTTCACTGACCAATTCGGGCACTTTGGCCAATTCAAGATGAAACGCATAAAGGAGAATCAATCGTTCTCGAACAGGCTCTTCTCCAAAGAGCGCAGCCCTATAACGGTCCGGGTCAGCTTGTTTAAGCCGCGCAATAACATCTTCATGGAGCGAAAATTTCAAGAAATATTCCAACGTTTTCGAGTTCCACACGTAACTAAACTGTACGCCC
>CAZMEN010000099.1:0-7419 GCA_964565335.1 uncultured Algimonas sp.
CCCCCCCCCCCCCCCCCCCCCCCCCCCCCCCCCCCCCCCCCCCCGCCGCCCCCCCACTTAATAATGCGCGGATAGACGACGCCGTCTTTGAAAGAGACGGGAATTTGTTCGCCGGTTTCCGGGTCAATATAATAAGGGTCTGATTGAATTTCAGAGACTGTCTCCCCGGCTTGGCCTGTTCGGTAAGCCCCCAATTCTTCATCTGTAGGGAATTCTTTGTTTAAGCGATCGCCCATATTAAGCCTCTGCGGCGCCGTGGGGCCACTGGCTTGTTGCCGGTTTAACGGAATGGATTGACCTATAGGTGCGTTTTGAATTGGCGCAGGAGGTTGTTCAGCTTGAGGAGGAACGGCACTTAGGAAGTCCGGAACGGCGCGGCGCGTAGCGCCTTGCTCGGCGTAAGTCTCTGGAAATTGCGGCTGGGCGACAGGTTGCCCGCCGTAATACTCTTCGCCCAGCGGCATGGGCTGCGCATAAGAGCCTCCGCCTTGATAGGTCTCTTGATAGGGAATTGGCGCGGGTTGGGAGGCGCCGCCCTCCATAGCTTTCAAGCGCGCCATCTGTTCTAAATCGGCAATGCGGGCATAAGAGACGACCTCTTGCGTGCCGCGTGTCTCAGCTGCGATTTGGGCGGCTAATTCCAATTCGCCTTGCGTGCGAGCGACACCCATCAAATAGACAATGCCGTCATGGGTTTCGATATTAAAATTTCTGGCTTTGACGTTGCGTTCAGCAATCAGGCGTGTGCGAACGGCTTTTTCCAGCAAGCCGTCCTTGGCGTTACGGGTAAAGCTTTGTTTATCCTTGATCATGACTTCATTGCCGACCTGATCGATTTTCGGAGCCGACCAAGCGATGCGGGCGGCTTCGATACGGTCCGCTTTGGAAGGGACATTACCAGATAGCAAAACCACCCCTTGAGCCACTTCGACATCAACGCCTTTCAGGGAGTAATCATAAGCTCGAACCATGCGGGCCTTAATGGCGCGCCCGGCATTAACGTCATTGAGGGAGCGTGCAAAATTTCGTTCATCGCCTTTTTTGATGCCGGCGGTGGTGACCGCACAACCTGAGATAAGCGAGGCGCAAAGAAGGGGGAGTAGGACGACATGTTTCATGCCGGCAAATTAACCGTTTATGGTGAACGAAGGGTTACTAAACCCGCAATTGGTGTGCGTTCTAGTCAGGCCGAAAAGCGTGCTTTAGATAATCAATACGACAAAAAGGCGTCACGGCGCCGACAATAAAGGCGACATCAAAACGTAGCTCAAAATCATTGGGCAATTTGTCAAAATGGCGGTCTACCCATATTTCGGCGGTATTGACGATACGCTGTTCAGTGCGCCAATCCATGGCCTCATCGGCTGCTCTTTGGGATTTGCGTTGTTTGACTTCGACGCAGGCAATAATATTGCCTTTTTGGGCGATGATATCTATTTCGCCAGCGGGCGATTTAAAACGCTCTTCTATAATCCGGTATCCGCGTAGCCGTAAATAACGCGCAACCCGCGCTTCTGCCTTCCGGCCTTCCTGTTCATAAAGACGTTTGTTCATTTCCAGGAGACGCTTATTTCAGCGTGAGGGCCAAATTATAAACGTCGCGCTTGGTCCATCCACTATTTTCGGCAATCGCAGCGCTGGCCCGTTTAACGCCTTGCCCCGCAATGCTGTCTTTTAAAGCCTCTACCACGTCACTTTCCGTCCATTGTAAGGGGGCATCTGGCGCGCCAATGAGCAAGACTAATTCCCCTTTTGGCGGTGTTTGTTTCACAGAGACTGCGAGGTCTGATAGCTGACCATATCGCGCCTCTTCATAGCGCTTGGTGAGCTCTCGCGTCAGAACGGCGCTGCGATTACCTAAGACTTCTGCCATGTCTTTCAGAACGGCATTGATGCGCGGCCCTGTTGTAAAAAAGACGAGCGTCGCTTGCAAATCCATCAGCTTTTTCAGCGCCGTTTGGCGCGCGGTGGATTTCGGCGGTAAAAACCCCGCAAAGAAAAAGGCATCTGACGGCAGCCCGGATTTTACTAATCCGGCCAAGAGGGCAGACGCGCCCGGTATGGGCCAAATATCAAGGTTTGCGGCACTCGCCGCGCGGACTAAACGAAAGCCGGGGTCAGAGACCAAAGGCGTACCTGCATCGCTCACCAAAGCCAGAGTGGCTCCGCCCTCCAAACGCTCAATCAATTCGGGAACACGGGCTGCCGCATTATGGTCATGATAGGCTGATAGAGGGGTCTTAATATTATAAACTTCGCATAATTTACGGGTTTGCCGTGTATCTTCGGCCAGAATATGGTCGACACCCCGCAGCACATCCAGAGCGCGCAGCGTTATATCTCGGAGATTGCCGATGGGCGTCGAGACAATATACAGGCCCTTTTCCAAAGAGCGTGCGGTCGTAGGGGTTAAGTCGTCCGCAGTTACGCTGTCGGTTTTATATTGCGGCGAGCGAGGTTTCTTGGTTAAGGACACGAGAGGATTCCTTCTTAATTAAAGCAGACCCCTGTTACGAGCGGCTTTAGGGAAACATGATTATGATAAAATTTGAGCCATTTGGCCACAGTGAAACCCCGGCGTTTTTACAAAAGGCGAAAAGTCTGGTCGCGATGTCGGCTTTGGCCTTCACCCTGAGTGCCTGCGCTACAACGGATACGGGGTCCAATTACCCGGCGGGGCCCGTCATAACGGATGCGCCCGTTATTCCTGAGGCTCGCCCTGAACCGGTAGAGCCCAAGCAGACCGCCAAAGAAGAAAAAGAAGACACGGTAGAAAATAGAGAACAAGTTCAGACCGGCCCCTATTTCAATAATCGTCAGGGCTTGACCTTGCCGCATATGGCGGGCCGGGATACCAAACGCTTGGCTCTGCTTTTGCCGTTTTCTGCCAAATCAGACCGCTTGCGTGAAGAAGCCGCCTCTATGATGAAGGCGGCGGAGCTTGCTATTTTTGAGCGGGATCAATCAGATGTTTTGCTCGTTGCTCTTGATACAGGCGGGACAGCGGACGGCGCGCGACGCGCGACGCAATCTGCAATCAAAGCCGGGGCTGATGTTATACTGGGTCCTATTTTAGCAGAGTCTGTTCGCGCCTCTGCGCGGGAGGCCCGCAGAACAGGCACGCCTGTTTTGGCTTTTTCGACCGATCAAACTGCGGCTGGTAACGGTGCTTACCTGTTATCCTTTCCGCCAGAAGCCGAGGTCGAGCGCATCGTTGATTTTGCAACGCAGAACGGTACTCGCAGATTTGCTTATTTAGGCCCAAACAGCGCCTATGGCCGGCGGGTTAAAGCGGCTTATGAGCAAGCCATCCGCGAACGGGGCGGAGAAGTCACAGCGGCAGAGAGCTATAACGGACGGGATATTTCCGTCATGCAGGAACCCGCGCAACGTTTGGCCACTTTCCACAGAGAGTTTGAGGCGAAGGCGAGGGAAAGCGATGTCCCTGTGCCTATGGCGTTTGAGGCCATTATTTTACCCGAAGGCGGAACTGCCCTGCGGAGCTTGGCACCATTATTGCCGTTTTATGATATCGACCCTGCCGATGTGCAGTTCTTGGGAACTGGCCTTTGGAATAATGACGAGACGGTGCGGGAACCCGCCTTGTCAGGCGGTGTTTTTGCGGGACCTGACCCGGATGCGCAGCGCCAGTTCAAAGCGAATTATGACCGCGCCTTTGGTGAGGACCAATCCAGATTAGCGAGTCTTGCTTATGACGCCGTGGTCATTGGCGCTTTTGTTGCCGATGGTGATCCCAAAGGGCGCAAAGCCCGATTAGAAGACCCGCAAGGCTTTTATGGCGTTGACGGCGCCGTGCGGTTTGGCCCGGACGGGAAACCTGATAGAGGCTTGGCCGTCTATCAAATTCAGCGCGGCCGCTTCGTTATTATCGAGCCCGCCCCGACACAGGTCAGTTCAGGCCCGAGTTAAGCCTGTATAGTCGATTGGGTGATTTGTTTTGAAGGCTTATAAAACGCCATTAGATTTAGCGATTCACAACCACTTCTATCTGGGAATTAGCGGCTTTGGTGAAAAAGGTAGCGTCCTTCTTTCTTGGTGATGACTCCGTCACTATCTTTATCCAAGTTTGAAAACAGATAGCGACGATAGGCTTCGTCTTCGGATTTTGTAATCATCCCATCGCTATTCCCATCCCGGCTTATGCGTTTTTTCACTGTGCTTGTGGTGTCGGTCAGTGCGGAAAACGGATTCGTTAAATTTGCTGAGTTCGCCGTATTCGGATCTTTGCCCTTATAAACATATTCTAATTCCGAGAGCCGTGTATCGTTGTCCAGATCCATGCGTTGAAAGGCCGTGACCGCGCGTTTAGCCGTTCTTTCGATACTTTTCTGCGTCGAGGCGTCTTGAAAAGCTTGATATTCTGCACGGGAAATAAACCCGTTCTTGTTTTCATCAACGCTATCAAACCACTTATCGGATTGCTTTCGGCGCCGTTCAGATTGTGTGTCTCGGCGCTGGTTCCGATCAGCATTATATTCCTCATCAGAAATGTAATTATCCTTATCAGTATCGAGCTTTTTAAATTGTTTTTTAGCGCTCTCCTGCATGCGCCGCTGCATAGCGAGGGATATTTCTTCTTTGCTCAAACGGCTATCGAAATTTTTATCAGCTGCGATGAAGGCTGTTGAAAAATGATTGAGATATTCCTGTTCTGTAATCTGCCCATTTTTATTGGCATCCATTGGCGCTTTGGCGTGGGCGATAGAGGAGACAGACAAGAGTAACGGGCAAAGGACTAAATAAGCCGTTGATTTAAGCAAAACCGATTTGAGCATTATAGTCTCCTCTGTGGGCGCGCAGACATAGACCTTATCACACCTGCGGATTTTCACCTAATGAGAGACTCGGTGGTTTTTAAGAATACACGATAAAAATAGGTCAACCCTCATGGATTGACCTTAAATCACTCTCTGAAATAATCGGTACGGTTTTCGCCGTCATAGAGACCTGAACGCAGGCAGCATTTCTTGAAACCGATGTCCAGACCCGCAAGGGCAAAGATCATTTCGGCCAAGCTTTTCGGTAAGCTCAACGGCTCCGCCTTTGATAAAGCGGCGACCACGCTTCACGCGTGTTTCAGATGGGAAGCCCCTGCGCCGCTTAGACGTTCGCTCGAAAGCACGGGAGGTCAGGGTTATGTGTAAATTTTGGCATGATACCCTCCTTTGGTTTTTGGGGAGTGGCAATTATTCTAGCTTTGTAATGAAATCAACTTAATTCCGTTTATGAGTGAGTGAGTTTCTTTTATCACGCTCTGTTTTTGAAAGCCTCCAAATTGGTGTTTCATGGGGACTTTCGTTTAAAAAATAGAGCAAGTCTAAAGTGTCTAATTTGGTTCCTTCACCAAACGAACAAGGATAAATTTGAACACCCTTTTTAGCGTGTACTTTAAAACCAACTCGTTTTTTAAAATCAATCTCTATGGGTAGCGAGCAATATGAGTTATCATTCCCACGACTAAAATAATCATCAAGTTGCGCAATTTCGCTTGGCAGAAGTTTAAGGCTTTTATATTTCGTTCTTGCTTCTATTCCCTCGATTTCAATCACGCCTTTTTGGCAACCCCAATGACAAGCCTTGATATTTACCACCAAAATTTCAGAGGATGCCAATTCTTGTATCGAAGGGGTAAACGACGCGTCTGCCGCGAGGGTCAAGGTTGGTTGGGCAAGTAAGAAACCACAGAGCAATGACCATTTTATAAATCGTTTAAACAATATTTCACTCCAATTATTATTATGCCTGCCCAAAACAGTTTTAGCAATAGAGGGTAATCTCCTATCATAAAAAAGCCCGATCAAATGACCGGGCTTTTCTATTTAAGACATTGGTATTGATGCGATACCATCATTTTCATGATTATAGAGGCGGTCTTACGTCATTAGTTTTTGCTTTATCTAGTAAAGTATTAACGAGGTGCGTTTTAAAATTTCTGATATCCAGATTTTCTTTTTTCTGTAATCGTTTCTGAATCATACTAATTGGCGCGCATATTGTCATACTGCCTTTTGGACTTATCACCGTCTCCTCCCCATACTCATCCGCCACTCGAACCCATTCAAAATTATCCTCTTCAAGTAATAATTGTCCAAATGACAAGCCCAAAGCAATAATTCCTTCTTGAAAGTCTAAACTTGTTTGCAAGAACTCATCATAGAGGTTTTGGACGTCTAACTCCGAAAGTGGTTTCGGCTTCTTGGCGAGCTTCGAGGCTAAATTTAGTCCGTCACTTAATGCAGATAACTCATCTGTGCTTAAGGCTGTGATCTTCATATTGCCCTCAAAATAAAAATATTAACAAAAAAGCCCGCTCAGATGAACGGGCTTTCTTTTATTCTAAAGATTTAATCTAAAAGATTAATCTTCCTTCTTCTTACGCGGGCGACGTGTGCGTTTTTTCGGCTTGTCGTCGTCTCCGCCTTTGTCATCGGAGTCATCTGACTTCGGCTTGTCTTCGCGAGGAATTTCGCGACCTGTTTCCTGGTCGACGAATTTCATAGAGAGGCGCACCATACCGCGATCATCAAAGCCCATCACCTTGACATAGACATCTTGGTTTTCAGCCAAGAAATCGGATGGGTGGTTCACACGTTCCGGTTTGATTTGGCTGACGTGAACTAGGCCGTCTTTCGGGCCAAAGAAGTTTACGAACGCGCCGAAATCGACAACCTTCACAACCTTGCCCTTATAGATCATGCCAACTTCAGGTTCAGCTGTCAGGCCAGTAATCCATTCAATCGCGGCTTCGATAGATTTTTTATCCGTAGAGGCGATTTTGATTGTGCCATCATCTTCGACAGAGACGCGAGCGCCCGTTGTGTCAACGATTTCGCGGATAACCTTACCGCCTGTACCGATGACGTCGCGGATTTTATCAACCGGGATTTTCATCGTTTCGATACGCGGCGCAAACTCACCGACTTCTTCACGGGCGGCGTTCAATGATTTGTTCATTTCGTCCAAAATGTGAAGGCGGCCAGCATGAGCTTGTTCCAAAGCGGTTGTCATGATTTCTTCTGAAATACCGGCAATCTTAATATCCATCTGAAGCGATGTGATACCTTCGGATGTGCCCGCGACTTTAAAGTCCATATCGCCGAGGTGATCTTCATCGCCAAGGATATCAGACAGAACGGCAATACCCGCATCATCTTTGATGAGGCCCATGGCAATACCAGAGACAGGGCGCTTAATCGGCACACCGGCATCCATCATCGCCAAAGAACAGCCACAGACTGTCGCCATAGAAGAGGAGCCGTTAGATTCCATAATCTCTGAAACAAGGCGGATGGTATAAGGGAAGTCGTCCGGTGTCGGCAGAACAGCCTGAAGCGCGCGCCATGCGAGCTTACCATGACCGTGTTCGCGGCGGGATGTTCCGCCCATACGGCCTGTTTC
>CAZMEN010000100.1:0-1181 GCA_964565335.1 uncultured Algimonas sp.
GGTTTAAGTTTCGCGTTGAACAAGAAACGAAAAGTGTTGAAGGCTCGATGGCTTTTTTTGTCGCCACGCTTGTTGTTGTTTTGATCCCGCTATTAATCTTCAAGCCTCAATTTACGCAGCTTAGTTCTCCGTACTGGCACTACTTCCTGGCATCCGTATTGATCGGTTTGCTTGTTACCTGCTTCGAAGCGGTTTCAGGTTACGGGCGTGACAACCTTTTCATTCCCTTGGGGACTTGGCTGGTACTAACCAAGACGTTTCAAACTGACGTTTCTGATGTTGCGATGCAGAATGTTAGCTTCGTGATGATTCTGGCTGTGATGGTCATTCTTTCCCGATACAGCAAGTCATTTCACACAGGCGGCGCGATTGTACTCTGCTTGGCCAGTTACGGATGTTGGGCGATGGGTTCGTTCGAGTGGGCGTTGCCAGTGTTCATTGGTTACGCGTTGTATGTTGTTTCGACGCTGACGGTCGAGTTGCCGTGGCGATTGACGATTCGCCCGGTGGTGATGAACAACTTGATGCCTTTCTTGATTCTGGTCGTGGGGAATATTGCGCTAAATTCTGGATATCCCCAGCTAACCCAATTTTGCTTCGGGCCTTTCTTGGCGGCCTGCGCTGTTGGGTTAGCTCAGGCGATAACCAACGTCATCAACTGGCAAAGTGGAACCAGGAAAGAGCGTTATCTGATGGTCGGAGCTTTGGTTGGTGCAGTCTGCTTCGCATTATTGACGTGTCCCGCCGTCTATCGGTTGAGCCACTTTGATTGGACTGCGCTTTTGATCATGGCGGGCGTTATGCTGATGGTCGTGATTCTTACGAAGTTCGTGAGCGAGCAGGATCCGGAAGTTCTGATCCGCAAGTTTGTAGAAAATGTCATCACCCGATTGCGCGCCAATCGCGACTCGGAGGTCCAAAGTCCCGCCTGAGGCCGTTGAGAAGATTGCCGCGAAAATTGCAAAAATAAATCCCGGCAGTATAAAGGCCAATAAAAGCGCGCCTTTATCGCGCCAAAGCCTTAGCCACATAGTTTTCATCACAGCATAGATCATAGTTGTGACGATTCTACATTCTCAATATCATGGATGAGTGCATTCAATCCGGGGCGCCCGACCGTGATTTCCCGGACGCTCTCTCTTTCCGCGCCCAAACCATTCATCAACTCCTGAACGAAGAGG
>CAZMEN010000100.1:1191-2129 GCA_964565335.1 uncultured Algimonas sp.
GCGTTCATCCATCTCTGTTCTGGCGTGCCAAATTGTTGCTAATTCACCTTCTTGGAAATGAAAGGGGCGCAGGTTTTCAAATATTGTGTCTGTCGGCGGGGTTGCAAACCTTACACTGGCTTTGCGCTCAGATCCGAAGTGGTTTTCCAAGACCTTAGACGGGGTTTCAAACGCCAGCCTTTCTCCATTTCGCAGGAGAAGAATTTTATCGCAGAGCGCCTCAGCCTGTTCTAATTCATGCGTTATCAAGATGACTGCTTTGCCATTTTCGGCAAGTTGACGGGCTAGGCGATGGACAATATCTCGTGCAGGGATGTCAATGCCAGCTGTCGGTTCATCGAAAATAATAACGGACGGATTATGCATAATGGCGGCGGCCACATTGATGCGGCGTTTCATACCCCCAGATAAATCAGAGACGAGAGCGTCTTGTTTGTCTGTCATACCGACAGAGGCTAAAACTTCATCTGTTCGCATTTTTCGATTGCTTAGCTCCACGCCTAGGAGCCGCGCCATGACGTCAAGGTTCTCTCGCGCAGTCAATTGAGGGTAAAGACCTATATCCTGCGGCACCAAGCCTATAAGCGCGCGTCTATCCAGCCCACGTTTAATGGTTTGCCCTGAGATTTTTATTTCGCCATCAGATTTAACACGGCCGCAGAGTGCTTTGACAAAGCTAGTTTTTCCTGCGCCATTGGGGCCGATGACACCAATCAATTCACCGGCTTTGATTTCAAGCGAAATATCTTTCAGAGCATGATACCGTCCATATCTCACATTGAGACCATTAACGGATAGAACGGTTTCGCCAGTTGTGGCGTGTTGCGATATGTTTTCCGCCAAGGCCAAACTGGTTAGGCATTCTGGAGAAAGGCAAATTGGCGATCAATTGCTGCGTCCAAAGCTGTGGTATTCTGCAAACCTGCACGCTGCAATGA
>CAZMEN010000100.1:2139-7217 GCA_964565335.1 uncultured Algimonas sp.
GCCTTAGCCGCCGCCAAATAAGCCTTCAATTTACGTTTGGAATCCTCTGAACCCAATAACGCTAATATTGTGGCTTTGCCTTCATCACGCCCAACTGATTTTTCAGCTTGGCTCGCGCTCATCAGGCTGTCTTTCAAATCATCAAGGAGCTGAAAGGCGAGCCCTAAGTGATAGGCGAAGTCTTTTAGCTCTTCTTTTTGACCGACAGAGAGGCTTGTCAAAATAGCAGCGCTATAAATCGCATACTCGAACAAAGCGCCCGTTTTGAGGTGATTAAGACGTTCTACGTCTTTGAGGCTCGTATCGTTGTCGTCATTGGTCAAATCCGCCATCTGTCCGGCAATCAAACCTGTCGAGCCCACGGAATAAGAGAGTAAGTCGACGAGTGCGATTTTGGTTTCCGCGTCTATATTATCCAAACGCGCCAATACGCCAAAGCCGCGATTGAGTAGCGCCGTTGCGCTCAAAATAGCTGTGCTTTCGTCAAAGGCGATATGAGTTGTTGGTAGATTACGCCGCAAAGCCGCATCATCCATACAGGGCAGGTCATCGAGGATGAGGGAAGCCGCGTGTACCATTTCGGCTACACACCCAATATCAATGGAGGCTTTCCGCAGAATTGGGTCTTGCGTCGCGCCTTGCGCGATTAATACGCAGAGGAGGGGACGAAACCTTTTTCCCGGCGACAAAAGCGCATGGCGTTGTGCTTCGTGCAATCGCATGGGCCATGTCTGATCAGAGGGCACTAATTCAGCCAAACGCCTCTCAACCGCGCTTTGCAGGCCGCTTAATGCATCGGCTTGCTGCAATTCATGGATGTTGTCAGACGAAGAACTCACGCAATGTCCATTATGTAAAAGAGTCAGTTATTAGCATCATTTTGACATCTTTCGCATGGAAAGCCTAATAGAAATTCAGGGCGTTCTCTGGGCCAAGAACGACCTCAGTCCTGCATATCTACACGTTTGTCATTCACCATTTTCAAGAGCTCTGCGGCGGCTTTGGCATCGCACAAGGCTCGATGATGGCTTTTCAAATCAATCTGAAATTCTTGGCAGAGGTTTTTAAGGCTATAAGAGCGGTATCCGGGATAAAGTTTACGCATAGAGGAGCAGGTACAAATTTTCGGATGACGGAATTTGCGGTCTATCATCTCAAATTCCGTACTGATAAAACCATAGTCAAAATTAACGTTATGCGCGGCAAAAATAGCGTCGCCCATAAAGTCTGCGAAACTATCCGCTATATCAGCAAAGAGGGGCGCCTCTGCGACCATGGCTTCGTCAATACCTGTGATACGGGTAATGTTAGGCGGAATAGAGCGCTGCGGATTTATGAGGCTTGACCATTCGTCGATAATCTCGCCGCCTTGCAGTTTGACCGCACCAATTTCCGTGACGCGGTGCAGGCCCGGACGACCGCCAGTCGTTTCAACATCAACCACGACATAAGTCTGTCCTGGGTCGAAATGCCATTTCACACGCAAAATATCCGCTTGATAGCCTGCCGATTGGAGCTGGCGCAGGCGCGTGAGTTGATTGCGCCGCAGAACATCGCCCTCTGCTTTGACCTCAACAAACCGAGCCGCGCCTTTTTCGATAACCATCAGATCGGGGAAGCCGTCTTTGGTTTTCATGAAGTCCTGTGCCATTAAACGCAGCAGGGCAGGGAGCGCCCCTTTGGGCGAATGGAGGAGGAGCGCCTTAACGCGGTCTAGGTTTTTATTCCCCCAAGGGAACAAGCCGTTTTCTGTGCCGTAATGTTTGGTGAATGTCTTCAAGAGGGATAAAATTGTTTTCGAAGGGGCCGCCAAGTCTTGAAGCTTTGCTTCTATCACGGCTTCGTTCGATGCGTAGAAGGTTCCGACCTTTAAACAATCAGGAACGCTCCAACCTTGCGGCACAGACATTCCATAAATTTCATCCCAGAATAAAAGCCCAAACAAAACCCGCCATGGCTTGTTCTCCGTTCGGTAAGCCTCAAAGCCTTGTTTTTTATAATGATTGAGCGCCGCCCGTTCAGGGGAATTTTTAAACGCTTCATCTAATAACACTGTCTCGCTTTGACGCAGCAAGTCTGTCACATGGCTTGTGCGCTTCTTGTTATATTTCCGCGCATAGAAATCCTCAGCGAAAGCATGTTCTTCATCGCTTTCGGGGTTTTCAATCATAGCTTCCAATCGGGATTGCACCCAATCGCGGTCACCGCTGCCATTACGTTTATACCGAATACGAATGACCCGCTCATTGCACAGGGCGTTGTCGTTTAATCCATAAAGAGCCAATGCGCGCTCCATATTACATTGGCGTTCCTGCAGGCCACCGAGCTTTTGCAAAAGTTTTCCTCGTTTTAAATCAGTTAAACTATCAACAGGGCAGGGCCAGTCTTCCACGCTTTCGGACAAGTCCTGCGCGGCCTCATTACCTGCCTTTAGGTCAGAAAGCGCCTTCGCATAAAAATAAGCGGAATGAGCCTGTTCGTAACTCTTATACTGCGCTGTTTTAGGTTCTGTTTTGGGTGCCCGAACCAATCCTAGCTCTCCCAAAGTCTTGGTTTGAAGGCTTGTCTCAATACGCCCGAAATAGAGATATAAGAGGTAGTAAAAACTTCGCAGGCGAGATTGAACCACAACACCGTCGGGGATTTTCAGCGTGTCAAAATCAATGTGTTCTAAGCCGATATCAAGCAATCGAGGCTTCGCCCATGAGCGCTTAAATTGCGTCTCGCATACATTATCCAGCAAAAGATTCGTCAATTCCGGTTTAGTCAGAGAAGATAAATAGTCTTTAAATTCAGACCTTTCTTCAGGTGTCTTAGTAAAGCCTTGTTGCTCCAAAACCTCAAACTGCTCAGGGATGTTTTTGATCTCGGCATAATGAAGGTGGTGAAAATTGAAAACACGGCCTTTCCGTCCAGCCATACGGGCATAGGCACATTGCGCCGCGAAGGGAAGGGCTGCAAAATCACGAATAAACGCTGTATGCTCCGGCGCCATAAGCGCCGTGTAGCGGGTACTCACATGGGTAAGCATTTCGCAAAAATTCCGATGGTAGTAAAATTGCGGCAGTTCCTTGACCGACCACGCCCGTCCTTCAGCCGCGCGGCGAAACCGATTGCGCTCCGCTCTGATGTAATTCTGCGCTTTCGGCACGCTTATCCCCGGCTCACTTCTCATTTATCCTCATAGATACTCACACTCAATATAGAGAACAAATATCGAACACGCTTATGAATCGGGTCAGTATATCTTGCAAGCCTTAATTTGACTAAGTCTCTTATTGTGGCTTCAAGCGTACACAAGAAAAGCCTTTCTTCACCAAGGAGTTCCCGTGTCCCTCAATATGAAAATTATTATTGCCATTATAGTCTCTACAACAATCGGGATGTCGGTAGCATTTTGGGCGGGGACAGAAGGTAAAACCTATAGCGGCCTCTCTATCTTTTTTCTCTGTGGGCTTTGGGCTTACATGGTGAACTGGTTAGCTTATATTCCAGCTGTAATCGCCAAAACCGAAAAATATTACGATTTAACGGGCGCTTTCACTTATATTACCACAATGGGGCTAGCGGTTTTCTTGGCGCAGCCATTGGGCCTTCGCGCAACTGTAGCCGCAGTGCTTGTCGTTATTTGGTCCTTACGGCTCGGTCTGTTTCTCTTTGCTCGTGTGAAGCGGGATAAGGGCGACAGTCGATTCGATGAAATCAAAACTAATCCCGTCAGGTTTTTCCTGACATGGACACTCCAAGCGAGTTGGGTTGTCCTAACCGCAGCCTGCGCTTTGGCCATGATAACGGCAACGAGCACAAAAGGGTGGGATATCTTCGCGACAATAGGCTTAATCTTATGGGTCGTAGGATTTGGTGTCGAAGTTACTGCCGACAATCAAAAATCCAAATTTCGTAGAAATGCCGAGAACAAGTCGAAATTTATTAAGACGGGTCTTTGGGGCAGGTCGCAACACCCCAATTATTTCGGCGAAATTCTACTCTGGATCGGTATCGCCGTCATGGCCTTGCCAATATTAACAGGGGCGGCTTGGGCCGCGTTGATTTCACCGTTTTTTGTTACGTTCCTTTTGACCAAAGTGAGCGGCGTCAACCTCCTGCAAAAGGCAGGCCTTAAGAAGTGGGGCGACGACCCAGCTTATATGGCGTACCGCGAGAACACACCGAAACTTATTCCGAAGCTGTTTTAAAGCGTTCTGAGATAGGTGAGGGGAAGCAGCCTTCCTCTCGTCATAAAAAAAACGCGTCCTAAAAGCGCGTTTTCTCAAATTTTTTTGTGTTTAGGGTTTAGAGGAACTTCTTAGCTAAGCCGCCCAATCCGCCAACTGAGTCTAAGAGAGAGCCGCCACTGCTCGATTTATCGACAAGTTGAGGCACCACATCTTTCAGCTGATTAAGCAAGGAACCTTCGTCCGTTCCGAGCTTAGCTGCGGCAGCAGAGAGTTTGTCCGCACCAAGGACGTCCTTAAGCTGATCTGCAGAGATATTTTCGTTTTTGCCATCGCCGAGCCAAGAGGAGGCGATACTGCCTAAACCTTTGGCCTGTAGACCGCTAACCAAACTTCCTAAATCGGCCTTCTCGCCATTTCCCAGCAAGCTATCCATGACACCTCCAACGGCATCAGCGTTTCCGCCTAATTTGTCGGCCAACATGCCTTTAGCAAGATCTGCAATATTCATCTAAATTTCCTTTCATGAAATATGACAATTACGGACATACTGGAAGGTCAATGAATAGCAACTGAATGTGTTTAAAGCTCTGCAGCACATTCGAGAGATTGATGGGTTAAATTCAGAAATAATAATCCGCACTTCGCGGATTAAATAATCCAACCTTTTCAATTCAATAATTCAGTTTTCAACAATCATATCCCCGCGTGTCAAACCTGTGTCATATTACACTTGTTCTTTTTCAGTTGGACAGGGAAGGCATGTCACCTTCTGCTGAAAGAGACAGCGGGGCTGAGCATCACTTGTGACTGGGTGATTGTGCCGGGCCTTTTGGAGCGTGTGCCTGCCTACCGATAGTTTCTTTCAAGACTAAGGTTTTGGGGGATTCTTGGACTGGGGTT
>CAZMEN010000101.1:0-6756 GCA_964565335.1 uncultured Algimonas sp.
CCAGGGACACACGGATTTTCAATCCGTTGCTCTACCAACTGAGCTATTCGGGCCTTTGAAAAGAGTTTAACCGTCTTCAAATCGAAGCGCCTTATAGGGAAACGCTTCAACCGTGTCCATGCCCAAATAGCGTATATTTTGCGGAATTTTCAGAACGCTGAAAGACGATGGTTCTTGTAGGTTTACAATCCCATCTATACTTTTTTAAGTGGGTGTTTTTGTTTGCGAAAATTATTCTAAAGCAAAAATTCATTCACAGAATAGTCCGAATTGACAACGTTGTCATGCTTAATTACACCCAGTGTTAGAATGGCGTCCACACCGAGTTTGTGGCACGATCATTCCTAAGTAGCGAATCCCTCAGACCTTATCAGGTGAAACATGACTGAACTTTCAAAATCTCAACGCGAACATAAAGACATGGCCAATGCTATTGCCGCTTTGTCAATGGATGCAGTTCAGAAAGCCAATTCGGGCCATCCTGGTATGCCAATGGGCATGGCAGATGTAGCGACAGTCTTATTCTCTAAATTTTTGAAATTTGATCCGAGCGCGCCTGATTGGACCGACCGTGACCGTTTTATTCTTTCCGCCGGACATGGTTCCATGCTGATTTATAGCCTCCTTCACCTGACGGGATATAAAGCAGTCACGATGGAGCAGATTAAAAACTTCCGCCAATTGGGCTCCATTACAGCAGGGCATCCCGAATACGGCCATGTGCCGGGCGTGGAGACAACAACTGGGCCTTTAGGACAGGGCATCTCTAATTCCGTTGGTTTTGCGATTGCAGAACGCCACTTAAACGCCCGATACGGTGATGAACTCGTGAACCATCACACTTACGTCATAGCCGGCGATGGTTGCCTGATGGAGGGCATCGCTCAAGAAGCCATTTCATTGGCCGGACATTTGAAACTCAATAAACTCATCGTATTTTGGGACGACAATGAAATAACTATTGACGGCCCTGTAAGCCTCTCTGATTCAACGTCTCAGAAAAAACGTTTTGAGGCGTCAGGATGGAAAGTAATCGAAATTGACGGTCACAACCCCACACAAATCGCGAATGCTATTCGCCGCGCACACAAATCGGATCTACCGACATTAATCGCTTGTAAAACAGATATCGGGAAGGGCGCCCCCAATAAAGAAGGCTCCAATAAAGCGCATGGTTCGCCTTTGGGTGATGAGGAGATTGCGGCCACTCGAAAAGCGCGTGGATGGAGCCATTCGCCCTTTGAAATCCCCGAGGATGTTTACAAAATGTGGAAACGTCCGGCTCGTAAAGGCCGAAAGCTACACAAGGAGTGGAAAAACCGTCTCAATAATTCTGAGAAAGCGGATGATTTTCAACGCTCTATGCGGGGCGAGTTCAACGCCGGATGGAAAGAGGACTTTCAAACCTATAAAGATAAAATTGCGGCTGAGATGCCGACTTTGGCCACGCGGGCCTCGTCTGGTAAAGCTTTGGCAGCCCTAACCGAATTGCTCACAGACATGATTTCTGGTTCAGCGGATTTGGAAGGATCCAACAAGACAAAAACACCTGCGACATCCCAAGAAATTCAAGCAGGAAGTTATGGCGGACGCTACATAAATTACGGCATACGTGAACATGGAATGGCTGCGGCAATGAACGGCATGTCGCTTCATGGCGGCATTATTCCTTATTCCGGTTTGTTCATGGTGTTTATGGACTATTGTCGTCCGTCTGTACGTTTGGCGGCTTTGATGGAAGTGCAGTCGATCTACGTGGCGACCCATGATTCTATTGGTGTCGGCGAAGATGGACCGACCCACCAACCTGTCGAGCATTTGGCTTCACTTCGGGCAATTCCAAATTGCTATACGTACCGCCCCGCAGACGCGGTAGAGACAGCCGAATGTTGGGAGCTCGCGGTGCAAAGACAAGACGCGCCTTCTATTATGGCGTTGACTCGACAAAATGTCCCCCCGCTTCGAAGTGATGCGGCAAAAAATATGTGCGAGCGTGGGGGTTATGTTCTAAGGCCCGGAGAAGGTCGCGATGATATTATTCTTATCGCATCAGGGTCAGAGGTCAGTCTGGCCGTAGACGCTCATGAAAAATTAGCGGCGGAAGGTATTTCCGCCCGTGTCGTGTCAATGCCGTGCATGGATGTATTCATGGAGCAAGGGGATAAATATATCCGCTCAGTGTTAGGAAAGGACCTACCGAAAATCGCGATCGAAGCCGGTATCCGGCAAGGGTGGGACGGGCTGATCGGCCGTGATGGTGGTTTTATCGGCATGGATGGGTTTGGGGCCTCTGCGCCGGGCGCTCAACTCTTCAACCATTTCGGCATCACAACTGATGCAATCATTGAGATGGCAAAGCAAAAATTGGGGCGCTAAGAAGGCTTGAGGAACAATAATATGTATGAACTGCCCGGAGATGTATTTGTAACAGGTCAATTATTGCCTGCGCAAATTGAAGCCTTAACCGAGCAGGGCGTTATGACTGTCATCAACAACCGGCCTGACATGGAAGCTCCGCTACAACCTCTCTCGGTTGATGTTGAAAAGACAACGCAGGCTTTGGGTGTTGATTATTTTTACATTCCAATGTCAGGCGGTCTCAGTGCGGGCCTAATCGAAGCAAGCCTTACGGCATATGAAAATGCCCCCCGTCCAATTGTCGCCTATTGTGCCAGCGGAATGCGATCGGCAGCACTTTGGGCCTTCGCGCACGCTAAATCCATGGGAAGTTCCGCTGTTATAGACGCGCTGGATAAATCTCCCTATACTCTGAACCAGATATATCCCTCTTTAAGGGAGTTTGCACAGGAAGAGCCCCCAGCTTCGGATGGCAACTCGTAAGTCAGAGTCTTAAAACTCAGGTTGAGAATGAACATTAAGCAATCACTCGCAGAGCATTTTGATTGGCTTAAGGGCTATTCGCCATCAGTCTTTAGCGATGACCTTATTGCGGCAACAATCGTTTCTATCCTGCTTGTTCCGCAATGTCTGGCCTATGCTTTATTGGCGGGATTGCCTCCACAACTCGGTATATACGTCTCAATTTTTCCCTTAATAGCTTACGCTTTTTTCGGGTCATCCCGCCAGCTTTCTGTTGGACCAACAGCGGTAATATCTTTGATGACAGCCGCATGCATTGCGACGCTGCCAGAAGAGATTAGACTTGTGAGTGCCGCCTTATTGGCACTTATGACCGGTGTACTCCTACTAATTGCCGGGCTCCTCAGGGGCGGGCTACTAATGAGTTTTGTATCACGCCCTGTCGTGTCGGCCTACATAACCGGAGCGGCGCTGCTTATCATAATTTCACAATTAAAACATATACTTGGTATCGAGGCTTCAGGGACAACCGCTTTGGATCTGGTGACGTCTTTGTGGAGTAATCTATCAAACACCAAACCCATCGCTTTAATGGTCGGCCTATCGGCTTGCCTTATTCTTTATTCCATCAAACGCACGATGGCGTTTATGCTTGTGAAAGCGGGCATGCGGAGTAAGTACGCAAAACTCCTAGCCAAGCTTTTGCCCATTGCCGTTATTTTCATCTACATCGCTATCAGTTTGGGTCTCGGGCTCTACAGGAATTATGACCTCGCCATAGTTGGTCTGGTTCCCGGAGGATTGCCCCCGTTCAATTTACCCCCTGTCAGCTTTGCGTCATTAGAGATGCTGTTTATGCCGGCAGCCGTTATCGCTATCGTCGCTTTTGTTGACAGTACATCAACGGCGCAAGAATTTGCCGCGCGAAATCGAACGAAATTAAATACAAACCGCGAGTTACTGGGGCTTGGCGCCTCAAATTTTGTGGCCGGAATGACAGGGGGTTATCCGATTAACGGAAGCATGTCCCGCACAGCCGTCAATGTGTCAGCTGGGGGTAAAACGCCCATGGTCAATATTATAACGGCAGCGTTTATGGCGCTAACAGCCTTATTTCTTACGCCGCTCTTGAAAGCTCTGCCTCTGGCGGTGCTGGCGGCCCTAATTATTGTGGCCTGCTTATCCTTATTGGATTTCAAGAATATCTGGCGAACTTGGGTTTACAGCCGCACTGATGGTATAACTGCGATTGCAACTTTTCTATCCGTTATATTGTTTGGCGTGCAATGGGGGGTTCTCGTTGGCGTGATTTTAGCCATGGCGCTTCATATCCGACAAACGCTCCATCCTCATATTGCCGAGGTCGGGCGTTTCCCCGGAACGGAGCATTACCGCGACGCTTCCCGCTTTATTGTCGAAACCAATGATGAGGTGAAAACACTGCGTATCGATGAGAGCCTTTATTATGCCAATGCGCGTTACCTTGAAGAACGCGTCACTGAGCTTATTTCAGTCAGCCCTAAAATGCGGGATCTAGTTCTCATGTGCACCGCTGTCAGCCGTATTGATGCCAGCGCCTTATCCAGTTTACATGAAGTCAATAAGCGGTTGAAAATGCTTGGAATTAACCTCCATTTCTCAGACATGCAAAGTCGTGTGAAAGAGCGTTTGTTTAGGTCCAATTTTCTCGATAGCCTAACCGGACAAATTTTCTTATCTCAACATGACGCAATGGAGGCGTTGCGGCCGGAGCCAGATTGGTCTCAATTCTCCGATCACATAGATATTCACTAGTATATGTATTTTCCTCTAAGCTTAGGGGAAGATTCCTAAACCCGCATGCGTCTAAATGAAGTTTCGCATTTACGCTTTGCTCTCAATCAGTTAGCAAGAAAGAGAAACGGCTGTGAGCGCGATAAAACGCGCCCGCCATAAGAGAGAGAAAAGACCATGCCGGACTCGGAAACGTCCGGCTCCGTTGCTTCCGCGGCATCTGGCCAAGGAAATCGGAGGCGGTCCGGTAGGCGACCTCGTCATAGAGGTACAGCGCCTGCCACATTTGCAGCCCTTGATTTGGGTACAAATAATTGCCGGCTCCTCATAGCGAGAGAGCAGGGAGATAGCTTTCGCATTATCGACAGTTACTCCAAAGTCGTACGGCTTGGCCAAGGCTTGGCTGCGAAAGGTGCCTTATCGCAAGCCAGTATGGATGCCGCAGTTGACGCTCTGGGTGTCTGCGCGCGAAAGATGAAAGCCAAAAAGGTCAAGAAATGGCGCTGTATTGCAACGGAGGCCTGTCGAAAGGCCAGTAATGGCGAGGCCTTCATTAAACGCGTCAAAGAAGAAACCGGGATTTCGCTAGAGATTATTTCAGCCAGAGTCGAAGCCCGCTTAGCTGTTATGGGTTGTATCAACCTCATTGACCCTACCAAAGATGTAGCGTTGGTCGTTGATATTGGCGGTGGTTCAACCGAACTAAGCTGGGTTGATATTCGCAAATTGCGCGATCCAAATCATGTAATGCGCACGCACAGGCCGCCAATTAGTGCGTGGGCCTCTTTGCCTGTCGGCGTCGTAACTTTGTCAGAACGTGTGCCTGAAACTGAAGACCGTGAAACATGGTATGAAGAGATGAAGCAAGTTGTTCGAGATTGCATCAACGAAGCCGGATGTGACACCCGCTTCACCAAAACTTTCGAGCAGGGTAAAGGACATATTATTGGTACATCAGGTACAATTACGTCTCTGGCCAGCATCCATCTCAAGCTTCGCTATTATCAACGCGATAAAGTGGACGGTCTATGGTTCCGTTCACATGAGGCCGTCAAAGTTGCCCGCCTTATGGCCTCACAAAGTCCTGAGGAACGGGCGAAGGAGCCTTGTATTGGCGCAGATCGAGCGCGTTTGCTTGTAGCGGGTTGCGCGATTACAGACGTTATTTGCGAGAAATGGCCGAGTAAGATGATACGTGTTGCAGATAGAGGCCTTAGAGAAGGCATGCTGATGGGGCTTATGAACCGCCAACAGACCATTCGCACTCTGCCGGCAGAAGAGTCTAAAACTTCCGATGACAACATAGAGGGCAACAGCGTCGAGGAAGATAATATGGCGGCAAACAGTATCTCAATCGAGGGGAACGCCTCATGACGGATGACACGACACCAAACGAGCCGCGCCGAATGAGCGGAAGCAAACCCACTGCGCCAAAACGCGGACGAAAAACAGCTAAAATAGATAAAGATAATGCCACGCGCATGATGCACCGAAAGGTAAAAACAGCGCGCGGCCGCAAAATTTCTTCTAAACTATGGATAGAGCGCCAAATTAACGATCCCTACGTAAAAGAAGCCAAGATTAAAGGGTATCGCTCACGTGCGGCTTTCAAACTTGAGGAGTTGGATGATAAATTCGGCCTCATCAAAACTGACAGTCTCGTCGTTGATCTCGGTTGTGCTCCCGGCGGTTGGGTGCAAATCGCCATGAAACGCGGCGCGGAACAGGTTATCGGCATCGATTTATTACCCGTTGACGTGATCGCTGGGTCAATTCTGTTAGAATATGATTTCATGGCCGAGGATGCACCGGATAAAATCAAAGCCTTGTTGGGGCGCCCCCCTGATGTCGTTCTGTCTGACCTAGCCGCCAATACTACGGGACATAAAAATACGGATCATTTGAAAACAGTGGCTTTGGTAGAAGCGGCGGCAGATTTTGCTATGCGAACTTTGCGCCCGGGCGGGCATTTTGCGACAAAAGTATTTCAAGGCGGCGCGGAAACGAAGTTGCTCAATGAGTTAAGATCCCGTTTTCAGACCGTTAAACACGCCAAGCCCAAATCTTCACGTGTAGGGAGTCCTGAAATTTATCTCGTGGCTCTAAATTTACAGAATCCTAAAACGTAAGACATAAGCTGTTTATAATTGACAGATTCTTGTC
>CAZMEN010000102.1:0-6511 GCA_964565335.1 uncultured Algimonas sp.
ATTGCCGAATTTCTTCGTCAGACCTTGCATATGATAGCAAAATTGGCGGGCCATAGTGCGCTCTTTAATCCAGTGAAATTAGTGAGCGCGATATGCGGCGAAGCGCCTAGAAATGCAAGGGCTAGTCTTCAGTTGAGAGGGGTTTAATATTCCAGACCATGTGTAACGTCGGTAAAAACATGATGATATAAAAAACTGCAACGACGAGAATAGAAATCTCGAAAATATCAAACGAGAGAGTTTTACCAAGGTCTATGTTTATGAAATCTGTAAATCCCAAAACTCCAACCACTCCAATTAAGGACACTAATGCGAATAAAACTAAGATGACAAAGAAAACAGTCTGATACGCGAAAGCTTTCGCTTGCGTCTGGATGAGCCTCTCCCATTCATCCAGCCCCCGATTAAACCCAAGAAACCTTAGATGTAAACGATTTGAGCAGACATACAGTCCAGCCAGCAAAACGATAAGGCATGCTACCCCAAAAAGGGAAAGAGCGGCCGTTGACATCAAAAATGGTTTAACCTGAGAAAACAGCATCATGGCACCAAGAATTTAGGCCAGAACAGGAATACCAATTATAGCAAGGGTCGTTGTCCACTTTAGATAGGACAACTGGTTTGGACTCAGTGTGTCATTTTGCATCTTGATTTCGGTTAAACTTGGCATCGGATTGACCTTCTAAATATTCAATTAGAATTAGACATGAGTGTTTGGCACGTATTGGGTTTATTCGTTCTCAGCTGGCAGGGGTTTCTGCGTCCAAGCAATATGAGTGATCGGTAAAAACATCAGCAGAAAAGCTATATTCATTGCAATCATCGCCACGGCAGTAATCGTGAAGACAGGCATGCGGATGGATGCCCCCATCAGGTAAGTGAGGGCCAAGCCAATGATGATGGACACAATCAATGTGACAATAACCGCTCGGTAAGAGAAGCTCATGGCGCGCTCGACTGCCTCTTTTTCTCTTTCATCTAACCGTCCTTTGGATCGGGAGAAGTGATTGTAAATTCGGTTTCCAACCAAAGGAATAAAGCTCATCAATAATGCCAATGTCACAATGAAATGAACGGGTTTGCTAAAACCGTCCAAGAGGTTGAACATTTCTAAGACTGAAAATGTGGGAAAACCTATCAGCGCCATCACCGTAAACAACCTTAAGCGTTGGAGGGCTTGCGGTGAAAAACTATAATCCTTCCGCGTGCAGCTTCTTTCAGCAATGTTTAACATGATATCTCCTATTCCGCCGCGCGTTGCGCCGCTAATTCCTCTGCTAAAGTTTTGAAGGGACGGGGGCTGAAGGCCATATCAATTGGGACTTCGAAAAAATCAGCCAGTTTAAAGGCGAGTTCCAGCGAAGCATTATAATCCCCACGCTCCAAATAACCGATCGTCTGAAAGTTTACGCCAACAGCATCAGCCAAATCTTTTCGGGACAAGCCTCTTTCGGTACGCAATATTTTGATACGGTTATAAATCATGATATTGTATATATACAACATTTTGTATTAATCAAGGACAATTTCAAATAATTTGAATTTGGTAGAAAAACAAAACTAAAGCACGGCTCGGTAACACTATTTTTCAACTTTCAGACTAGTCTGGATGGGAAGATAAAAACCGATTTATGACAGCGAAACTCCATATCGATGCCTTAGAAGGCAGAATTCTAACGCGCTTAAATGCTGTTCGGCTATTCGCCGTTCTGCTTATAACGTTCGGCTATGCCTCTACGATGCCCAGAGGCCCTGAATATGCGGAACTTTTAAACCTTTACGGATATGATCCGAGCTGGTTCGGCATACAGACCTTATTCTTCATGTCCGGCCTGATGGCAATGCGAAGCCTTGAGCAAGGCCGAACAGGGTTAGCCTATTTAAAATCCCGCTTTTGGCGAAATATTCCAATTTTAGCCGTGCTAACCGTTATTACCTTACTCATCCTTTTCCCGCTATTCGGGACGCCAAATGACCAAGGTTTCGACTTTTGGATGCGAATAACAAAATATATCGCCCTAACGGTCTTTTGCATCGACCCGGGGGTACAAATTCAAGGACTTATGGATGATGCAAAATATATGTGTCTGGTACAGGGCAGTATTTGGACGCTCCGCTATGGCGTTATTTTGCATATCCTTGTGAGCATTGTCGGGAAATTAAAAGGTAGGTATCTTCGTAATCTCGTTTATGTGGGCGCAACCACATCTACAGGATTATATCTCGTTCTGAACTATTGGGCGGCCATAAACAATATCGAAGCCTTAGCTCTGCCCCTGACGGCCCTGCGGTTAAGTTACGCCTTTCTCATCGGCATGGCCGTTTGGAATCTCAGGCACAAATTCACTGATTGGGGACAAAAAGTTTGGATATTCCCCATTGTATTTTTTACCGTCGCCTCAATCAATTTTCTCTTTACGTGGTCGTCATTGATTGACGTCGCCCTAACATTAACATGGGTGAGTGTGTTTACGATTTTCCTATCACGTCAGGCAGGCCTGTTTGATAGATTAAACAATTGGACGGATATAACGCTGCCTCTTCTGCTTATTAACTGGCCCGTTGCACAAACTCTCCTGCTTTTGAAAGCAGAATGGCCCTTAGGCATTTTCATACTTGTTTCCACAACAGTGTCAGTTTTGTTGAGCTTCACAGCGCGTCAGTTGTGGGATCAGAACATTCACCGGTTGAGCGCCAAAATACGTCACTCTTACAGCTAGTATCTGCGCTTATGAGCGCATAATTACGCTCCCTGTCTTGACTCCTTAATCCCCCTGCCCGACCACGGCATAATGAAAATAGCGACATGGAATGTGAACTCAATAAAGGCTCGTATGCACGCCGTGACGGCGTGGCTGGAGAGCGCAAAACCAGATGTGGCCTGCTTGCAGGAAATAAAAACCGTCGATGAGAGTTTTCCGCGCATGGAAATCGAGGCGCTAGGCTACAACATCGCGACACACGGCCAGAAAAGTTATAATGGCGTCGCCGTTCTCTCCAAATTACCTTTCGAGGAAATCAATCCCCGCCTACCCGGAGACGACAGCGATGAGCAAGCGCGTTATTTGGAAGTTGTTGTCGCAGCCGATAGCGGCCCTGTTCGCATTGCCTCAATTTATTTACCGAACGGAAATCCGGTTCTTGAAGACCCAATGAACAGCCCAAAATATACGTACAAACTCGACTGGATGAAACGGTTGCGGGAACATGCCCAAAACCTGTTACAAAATGAAGAGCCGTTGATATTGGCCGGAGACTATAATGTGATACCAAGGCCCGTCGACACACACGACCCCAAAGGGTGGTGGGGTGACGCGCTTTACAGACAAGAAACATTAGAAGCGTTTCAAGCACTCAAATATTTAGGCCTCACGGAGATGTTTGAACAGTTCGACAATCGTCCGGGGCAATTCACGTTTTGGGATTACCAAGGCGGCGCATGGCAAAACAATCTGGGGATTCGTATTGACCACTTGCTCCTATCAGCTCAGGCGGCTGATAAAGCTGTGGGCATTGATATTCATGCCAATGTGCGCGAAGGCGTTAAGCCCTCAGACCACGTGCCAGTGGTCGGCGAGTTCAATCTTTAAAATCGCGGGCTCAGCAATAAATGTTGCCAGCTATTAGGTGATTCATAGTGCGTTACGCGATCTTTGCGCATGGAGGGAAACGCCTCTTGCCCGGCCGAGATTGATCCTCGTAAAGTTTCCATGAGACCGCGATAATAGGCTCCGCGTTTCTCGTCAGCGCCTTCGGGCCCGTCCCGACCAATACAGGCTTGAAGCGCTTGAACTTTTTCCAAGAGATAGAAAATCGCCCCAATTTCACTTAAAATACGAGTCGAGGCATCATCATAAGCGCGGCTGTTAAAATCACCGGAAAATTCAAAGCGGTCGTCAATATCTAGGCAGACATGAAAGCGATCCGCATCGAACACGCATTGTATATGCCGCCCGAGATAATCTTCATCAAAATCAATCAACCGTGCCATAAAGTCAGGAGAGAGAAGCGTTCGCGCTTCAACTTGGTCATTACTATAGACTTCGAAAAGGCGTTCAAATTCTGAACTGGCAAAGCCAACACGTTTAAGGCCATTGATTTTCAGAGGGTTCAGCGCACCGCGGTCTCGGCGTATAATTGTTTTTCCCAAAAACGTCTTATGATGCTCCAAGGAAAGTATCACGCCTTGGAATCCATCACTAATCCGCGTTTCGCCTTTCCCGAAGGAGGACAGACCCCAAACTTCATGGTCAAAAGGATCATGTTTAAATTTATCTGGCTTAGGCTGCGGCACAGGCACAGCTGTCACATCATTGAGTTCAAAACTTTGTTTTCCATATCCGCGCCCCCATACACACCCTTCGAAGGTAAAAGCCCCAGTCTTGCTGTAAATTATGCCGTCGCCAATCATCGCACTCAAAATAACGGGTCGTTGGTGACGTCCGTGGTAAGACCATCCCAAAGCCTCATGAATATATCGGCGTAAGGATTCAACCTCTGCGGTGAAATCATGTTGTTGTAAAAGCGCGGCCATTTACGACACATAACTTAAAACAGTTTACAGACAGTGAGCAATGCGAAGGAAATCGGCTTCCAGATATTTGGGAATATTACTTTTCCATCACGCCTTCAACCAGATGGAAAATAGCCCCGATTTCGTTCAAAACCTTTTGCGTTCGGCCAGAAGAGGCCAGCGGCGACAACATAGACCCCGCTTCAAATTGGTTCTCCGTCTCAACCACAATCAACAGACGCCCCTCATGAAAACCAAAACGAATTTTCTCTCCGGACACGGAGGCTTCCAAATCAACCAGTTTCTGCATGAAAGTTGGCGTCAAGAGATAGCGCGCTTCGACCTGATCAGTGCCATAGGCCTCGAAAATACGCTCAAAGACCGGATCAACCAAACCCACCCGTTTCATATCACCCATTTTTTTCGATTGAAAAAGCTTTTGGTCACGCAACACAACTGTCGTGCCGAGAAATTTCCGAGGAAAGGTCAAAGACATTAATTGACCGCGCATCACAGTGCGCCAGCTTTTATCATGCCTCTCCTCGATATGAATTTCCATCGCCTCAAAATCGCTTTTCCCGACCGGACCTTTCATATGATCTTCAAAAGAGATGCGTTGACTCAGTTTGAGAAGCTTACCTCGCGGCAATAGCCCCATGGCGCGCCAGCCACTGAGTTCAGGTTCTTTCTCGACATCGGCATTAAAAGACCAGCCTACAAAGGCACAAATGGAGCCAACGATTTTCTCTTTCGTTGCTTTTTGTAGCTTGTGAGTCAAAAATGCATAAAGTGCAAAAGAAGCCGCAAAAAAACCCACTAAAGGAAGAAAAACAGCTCTCGGCTCAGGGTCTTGCCGGAAAAAATAAGTAATGGTCAGCACAGTCAGAACGGCAAAAACACTGACCCCAATTTTTGTTTTTTTGACTGCCTGAAGACGTTTATCTTCGTTTTCTTCTAAAAAGGGCAGTACCTCTTTTGCATAATGGTCGGCGAAGCCTTCCAAGGCAGGGTGCGATATTTTAAAAGTCGGCTGTTCCACTATCCTAATCCTGAGAGCGCCTCTTCTAGTTTAGCGATTTCTGCGGCATAGCCGGAGCGGCGTTCCTTTTGTAGGGCCACCACTTTTTCAGGAGCTTTGGCCACAAACGCCTCATTGCCCAGTTTCTTATCAATCTTATCGATTTCCGCCTGAGCCTTCTCTATTTCTTTTCCGAGACGCTTCCGTTCAGCGTCTAAATCAATTAGCCCGTCCAGCGGTATGGCGTAGGTCACGCCTTCAACGACGGTTTGCAGCGCGCCTTGGGGCGCTTCGCTGGCCGTATCGACGCTCTCCACTCGGCCCATAGGCGACAATACGGCCGCATAGGTCGTGAGGCGCGGGTCGAGCGAGTCTGACAACATTAATAAAGGGGCTTTTTTAGCGGGCGGAATTTTCATATCCGCACGAACAGAGCGCAAATTGGTAATTAGGGTTTGCAGCCACTCAATGTCTTTGGACGCAGCCTCATTAATCAAATTATCTGAAAGCTCCGGCCACGACGCTGTGATGAGGTGTGTTTCACGGCCATCAGCTATCTTGCTCCAAAGCTCTTCTGTGATGAACGGCATGAACGGGTGGAGTAGTTTTAAAATTTGATCGAGCACCCATGCAAAGGTTGCACGCGTTTCGTTTTTATCTGCGCCATCCTCACCTGAGAGAATGGGTTTAGAAATTTCTAAATACCACGCACAGAATGTGTCCCATGTGAATTTATAGGCCGCATCAGCGGCGTCATTGAACCGGTAACTCTCAATACAACGGGAGACCTCTTTCACCGTTTTGACCGTTTCTGAAATAATCCATTTATTCATCGCGAGTTTGGGCGAGGCCGGATCAAACCCCTTAATCGGGCGGCAATTATTCATCTGCCCAAAACTGGCCGCTGACCAGAGTTTCGTGCCGAAATTACGATAGCCTGCAATGCGTTCAACAGAGAGGCGGATATTGCGCCCCTGCCC
>CAZMEN010000103.1:0-6070 GCA_964565335.1 uncultured Algimonas sp.
GCCTTCGGACAAATCAAAGCGCATCTGATAGCCAAAGACGCCGCGCGTGCCCGTCCCTGTCCTGTCCATACGGTCTGTACCGTTTTCCATAACGTGAGAGAGGAGGTCGAGATATTGGCGCATGCCCCCTTATAAAGAGCTTTACCGATTCGGGCAGTGGGTCAGGTAAGATTGTCCACACCGAATTTTTGGAAAATCGACGCGCCTTCTCTTGTAAACACCTTCAACAACAACCATATCGTTTAACGATAAGGTTGATGAAGGGAGAGAATAATGAACCGGTTCAGATATGATAGAGAATTAGTAGACATGGCTGCATCGCTGAATGATGCGGATCGCTTTAAGTTTATGGATATTGTTCAGAATGAAACGCTGAATCCAGTCGTCATGTTTGGATGGAACAGCTGGCTCGGTTGTCTGGGTATAGACCGCTTTATAGTTGGCGATATTTTGGCCGGCGTCCTCAAACTTTTGACATTTGGGGGATTGGGTTTGTGGGTCATTATCGATTGCTTTTTAATTGGAAACCGCACGCGCGAAGTGAATATGATAAAAATCCGTGATATTTACGATTTCGTGCGCAAAAATCCCGCTTAGCCTGAATTGGGTCATTACGCCGCTCAACTAACTTACCCGTCTTGTCGGAAGTGACGCGTTATTTCTTAAACTGGCAAATCTGTGGTAGGCTAAAAACATGAGCCATGAAAAGTCACTCGAAAAGTTTTCTGACTTTGCAATCGGGCAGTACAGGACTGAAACGAAGGTGTGGACCTACCTATTCTTGGTGATAAGCGTCATTTTCGGTGTGACAAACCTGTTTGTTGGGTGGGAATATGAAGCGCAAAAAGACATTTTCTCTTATGGCTGGCTGCTATTTGAACTGGTAAAGAGCGTAAGCTTGTTTCTTTTTCTCTATTTACTACGCCTTGTCAGCTTGTTTATTTGGTATGTTATAATTTTTTGGTTGTTGCGATGGTCACCAGAAATCCGAAGAGAAAGATTCAGCGCTACAAGGCACTGACCCGCATTTTAAGGGATTAAAAACACCCTTAAAGCTGATCCAACACATCTACCATCGCTTGAATAGCCGCCTTACCGAGCTTGGCGGAGCGTTCAGGCGACCATCCAACCGTTTTGTCAGGGTTGTTGGCATTGTCTTTAAACGGCATTTCCAAGGTCATCGCCAAACAATCATATCGATGGGCTGTAAAATTGGTACACATTGTCAAATTGCCTGTACCGGGCGCCGATTTGGCATACCCTTTTTCTGTCTGAAAATCAGGAGATGATTTTTTATAGGCATGCAGAAAATCTTCGAGGTTTTTCGCCTGTTTCTCTGTATAGCCGGGAATGCCCTCGGCTCCTGCAATAAAGTTATAAGGCAAAGCTTCGTCCCCGTGGACATCGAGGCAAAGTTGCGGCGGATTTTTATCCATCGCCGCAACTGTATGAACAACTTCCGGACATATCTCCAGAGTCGCTACACCCCATTCGCGGTTTAAATTAGCCCCTTGAATGTTTGTTCGAAGGTTTCCCTGACGGCTTCCATCCGGGTTCATATTAGGGACAATAAAGAGCTTGGCTTTCTCTCGTAATGTGCGCGTAACGTCATCCTCGCCCTCGATGAGATGCGTGATAAAACCATCCATCCACCATTCGGCCATCGTTTCGCCGGGGTGTTGACGGGCAATCACCCAAATATTGATATCTCCCTCACCAACTTCCAAGCAATCTAGTGTTTGTCCTTCAACAGAGTGACCAATAACGCGCAATGAAACATCAGCCCTCTGGGTATAATCGGCAATTCGGTCATGGTGACGCTCAAGGCTGTATGGCGCGAAATAAGCATAATAAACACTATCCTGCTCGGGCGTGTGATTGATAATCAACTGCCCATTTTCATAGCTCGTCGTATCTACACGGAACCAGTGTTTCCGGTCATAACTGGCGCAGGCACGGTAATTTTCCCACCCACCGACAAACGCCGCCTCTTTTGCATTTTCAAAAACCATGCGCGAAGCTTGGTCTTTGGCACCCGTCAGGCGGAAATAGAACCATTGATAGAAATCCGACGCATTATCTTTTTTAATATTTAGCCGAATATCACGCGGGTCATCTGCATTCACAACCTCAATATTGCCGCCGTCAAATGCACTGTTCACAGTAATCGTCATTATTTTTCCAATATTTGGGCAACTAATTTAAACATGCCTAGTCTCGGGTTCTGAAAAGTCTTCGGATTGGGAGCACGCGAAAGAAATCGCTTTAGCTATATCCTCTTGCTCAAAACCTTTCCAGAAAACACGCCATGGCGCCTGAACCTGCATGCCATCGCACTTCCTCATGTACCAGTCATTGAAAGGGTTCCGCAACCGTGAGCGCCAGAAGAATGCATTCTCTCTCTGGGTCATAACGTCCCATATTTCTTTCGCCTGACCTTCCCCGCGCGCTTGCTCACTCACCCAAAACTTGGAAAGGTATAAATAGCCTTCAAATTTCGTGAATATCGCTCCACCCTGATAATTTTCTTCAAGGAAAGCTGAGTGGATGGAGGCGTCAAAATAGGTTTCAGAGAGTATTTTTCCAAAAGCGCCCTCTATTGAACGCCGCAAAAGTCTTTTATCTAAGGTTTTAAAGCTCTTATGCTTTTTAATGACGGCTCGTTTTTTTATGAGTGTGCCAGACCCTTTTGTGGTGAATAATTCAGGCAAGAGGTTCAAAGGCGAGGCGATGATGTATGAGCGCCGCTCAGTATTGCCCTCTTCCATTTCATTAACGAATTTCAAAAAACAGCGTTGGCCTTCGGACAATCCGGGCTTGGTTTCAAGCCAATCAGGCAAGCTATCAGTATCCAAATTTCTCACGCGATTACCACGCAGCATTAGCCCGCCTGACGGTTGCAGAAAAATGACCTTGTTTGGGTTAATTTCCTGAACAAGCGCATTTAAATTCATATCGCCCCGCCGTTCCGTCATTTCCAGAATAGGCATCAATCCGGATTTTGCTTTTTTGCGCACATCAGGGATTAGGCCGTAAGATCGCGTATTAAGCTTGATGGAGCGCACGGAAGCCTGGTCTAACTCACGCGACAAACGTTGTGCTTGAAACTTAACAGAAGTTCGCTCCTTATCCATAGCACCGACCAAAAGAATCGGTGATAGCCCCAAGTCAAATAACAGTTTCAAATTACCGATAAGGGCTTCGAGTAATGGGTTTTTGAGACATCTTGGGTCAATCACTATGAGGGCAAAACGCTCAGCATCCTGTTTCGCGAATAAATCGGCATAAAACCGAGCTTCGCGGCTGGCCCCAATCGCGGATAAGCTAGTTAGGACGGTTTGTCTGACAGAGTTAGAAACCATGAGCCGCCCTTTCCGATATTAAGTTTTCAAAAAAATGTGTCGCCGTCTCCAATTGCGCCAAACTTACCCACTCTTCCGGTTGATGCGCCTGTTCAATGAATCCGGGCCCAAACACAACGGTATTAATACCGAAATCTGACAGCATTGCCGCTTCTGTCCAGTAAGGAAGATCAATAAAATCAATGCCTTGAAATAGCTTTTCGAAAAATGAGATGTCTTTCGTCTTGAAAGGTTCAAACGCGACAATTGTATCGAGACGGGCCTCAAAGTCTTCTGCCATATCATAAATATCTTGCTCCCGCGCACGTACATCATCTCCAGGAGGTGGACGCATGGATACCCACAGAGACGCACTAGTCGGAATTACGTTGTAGGCACCGTCACATTTTATATCTCCAATATTAGTGCAGAGGCCTTGAAAAGGGGCTGTTCCGTAGGATTGGTTCTGAATACCATATTCACCAATTTTGGCCGCTAATTTAGCGGCTTTGAAAAGGGGGGCATCAATATCATCAGCCAAAGAACTATGCCCGCCGGAGCCGGAAAAGTCAGCCCGCACCGCCAACATACCGCGATGTCTCTTTCCCACTTTGCAGCCCGTTGGCTCGCAAACAATAGCGGATTTTACGCCTTTCAAATACCCGGCCTCAATCACTGCGGGCATAACTTCGCTGCCATGCTCTTCATCGCCAGAAAATAAAACAGCCATATTATGGGGCCTCGCGACAGATAGGGCCGATAAAATACAAGCTGCAGACCCTTTAATATCGCAGGCCCCAAGCCCGATAACGCGATCCGTTTCTTTACGCAGGAGTAGCGGGTCAGCTATCCACCCTCCCCCGCTCGGAACCGTATCAATGTGAACATTCAAAAGTAGTTCAGGTTCCCCCCATATCGCCAAAACATAGGCGCTGTCAGTTTTCCCTCTTGAGCGCTCGACTGTATTTACGATAATGTCGTCCGGCGTGAATTGACGAAAGGCCGTCGCCAACCAATCAACACACTTTGTTTCGTCGCCCTGTCCATTACGTGTATCGAAACGGACGAGTGTTTCCAGATAATCGAGAGTTCGCGACAAACAGATATGCATTGCTTCGGATATAAGCCGATACTTTCAACAGTGTTAAAACGCCCCGCTTCAGTCGATACAGCGTCATACACTATAATCCTACCCCAGAATTATGCCCGAAAGTGACGAAAATATGGTTTTTTGGATAAAAACCGCACTTGATTAGTGAGAAAATAACGGCTTAATTTATTTATCACTAATTAAGGAGTAATCGAAATGGCTAAAGCTGCTGACTATATTGAAGATGTGAAACGATATGATTCGAGTGCATCAGAAGACCGCGTACAAAAAATTGTCAATTATTGCGGCATAGCGCTACAAAATCGGGACTCATCTTTGGTATCTTGTTCCGATGAAACAGAAAAGAACCGTGTCCGCGACGGTTTTTGTAAAAAGAAGCTCGGTATGGACGCGGACGAAGCGGGTGCAGCGGTCGATGCTGTTTGCGATACAATGAAGGGTGACAGAAACAAGCAACGAGTCACCTTCTTATATTTACTGTCCAAAAATGCGGGTAAGCTTGAAGGACTTTAAGCCACTCAGAACTTTAAAAAGAGTAAAGCAAAACGAAAACGCGCTCCCTTAAGGAGCGCGTTTTTTATGCCTGTTTGTTAGGTATAAAAAAACCCGACTGTTTAAGCCGGGTTTTCTAATTCATAATCTTGCCAAATTACGGCGAAGCAGGAGTATCATCATCTAGGATGAGGAACAATCCGCCGGCTGCAGCAGCTGCACCCGCTAAAAGTAGACCATTACTAAATCCACCCACAGTGGCTGGAACTGGAGCCGGGGTCGGAGATGGAGCAGGCGTCGGTGCTTGAACGACAGGAGTCGGCTCAGGCACAACAGGCGCTGGCTCTACGTAAACAGGCTCAGGCTGCACATATACGGGCTCTGGCTCGACATATACGGGCTCTGGCTCAACATACACGGGCTCTGGCTCAACATAGACTGGTTCAGCAGGCTGCTGGAAAACAATCGGCTCAAGTGTCATTAACACTTCGACGCGACGATTTAGCTGTTCTTTTACATTATCCGCAGTTGGAATGAACGGCTCAAGCTCACCCCGGCCAGATGTAGAAATGAGGTCGGAGGAAAGTCCCATTTTTACAAGTTCTGCCTTGACGTCATTTGCACGACGCACAGATAGGCGTTGGTTAGCGGCAGTTGACCCAACGGTGTCAGTATGACCGACAAGTTGGATGGACCGAACAGTACAAAGATTGGATAAATCTACAACAGACTGCATCTGCGATAATGTTTCATTAGATTGCGCTTTAGCGAACTCAAAATAAACGAGTTGAGTAATGCTTTCCTGCGAACAAATAGAAATGTCCTGCGCCGATGCAGTCGGAGCTACCGTTGTAAGCGCCAGGGCGCCAACGGACGCCATGAGTGCGATTGCTTTTTTCATATTTTCCTCCCACGGATGAATCACTAACTACCTTTAAGGGTAGAATTTTAAAATTTCAAACACTTATAACAAAAACGTACAGAACATAACATTCGTTCCAATTTTCGTTCACATAGTATTCATTTAGCACGGTCCAAACCGTACTTTCGGCGCCTAAGTAGAGGGAGTTGAGCACAAATCAACTTAATTATTCGGCTTTGAGCCTTTTCTTTTAATATATTTGCA
>CAZMEN010000104.1:0-5287 GCA_964565335.1 uncultured Algimonas sp.
TGTCATTACTGACCAAACCGTTCACACTCTCGCTCGTAGTTTCAATATTATTGGCCGTAACCGTGATAGCTTCAGCGGCTTCAGTAACGGATATAATGAGCCTATTCACCTCAGCCATATCCAATTCCGAAGTATCAATATTGCCGGTAATTTGTTCAATGTTTTTTAAAATTTTATGGAAATCATCAATCGCATCTGTTGAGAGAACGGCGCTAACGCGGTTTAGAGCGACCGCCGCATTTTCAATCACACTACCGCCCCCGTCCAGAAAGGTATCAATCTGGCTCATCTGCCCCTCAATACGCTTTGGCCCTCTGCCCGGTAAGTCATTTAAAAGTGGAAAGCCCTCTCCGCCCGAAAATACTTGAATGTAACTCAGCCCTGTCAATCCCAATGGCTCCAATCGGGCAAAGGATTTTGTATCGACAGGTGTACGACTTTCTACCTCAATGCTGGCAATCACAACATTGGCATCCTCGGGATCCAGCCCCAGTTTTGAAACCTCGCCTACCTTCAGCCCGTTGAAACGAACTTCACTCCCATTGGATAAACCTCGTACAGGTCCGCTAAAGCTGACTTCATACGCATCAAACTTTTGATCGAATTGCGCCTGAGATATCCATAGCACGAAGGCGATGACCGCAAGGAAGGACATCAGTACAAAAAATCCGATTAATGCGTAATGGGCTTTGTTTTCCATGTTTTAATCAGCCGAACGCTGCCTTATTGCGCTTTTCCGCCAGCCGCCATAGCTGCACGGGATCGAGGGCCGCCAAAATATTCTCGTACCCAAGGGTGATCATATTGTTGAACGGTCTCCAACTTATCGGCGATTGCTATACGTTTATCAACCAAAACCGCAACACGGTCACAAATGGCATAAAGACTGTCCAAATCATGGGTCACCATGAGGACTGTCAAATTCATGGCTTCCTTCAATCCCAATATCAACGTGTCAAAAGCATGCGCCCCAATCGGGTCAAGGCCTGCCGTTGGCTCATCCAGAAAAAGCAGAGTCGGATCAAGCGCTAGGGAGCGCGCCAAACCTGCACGTTTTTTCATACCACCAGACAAATCAGACGGATATAGAACGGCGGATTCCGGGGGCAATCCAACCATATGAATTTTCATATCCGCTAATTCCCGCATCAGGCTTTCGGGTAAATCTGTATGTTCCCGCAGCGGAATCATGATATTTTGCCGAACCGTCATTGAAGAAAACAAAGCACCGCCTTGGAAGAGGACGCCAATCTCATTGTTGATGGCGTGGCGATCTTCTGCGCTTAGCTGATCTCGAGGTTGACCAAAATAATGAACGGCGCCGCCTTCGGGGTCTTTCAATCCCAAGAGCGTATTCATCAGGACAGATTTACCCGACCCTGACCCACCAACCAATCCAATTATTTCGCGATGATTCAGTTGAAAGTCTAAATTCTCATGAATGATATTGGGCCCAAATTGAGTCAATAGGCCTCTCGCCTCCATAGGTGGTTGGTTTTTGTCAAAACTTTGAGCAAAATCGGTCATTATATGCCCAACTGAAAGAAGAGAATGGCGAAGAGCGCATCTAAGGCAATCACAGCAAATATCGCTTGCACAACACTCGTTGTTGTCCGTTCGCCCAATGAGTCAACGCTGCCTGTGACCGCTAAACCTTGTCGGCAGCCAATAATCGCAATGATGAGGCCGAAAAAAGGTGTCTTCGCCAAACCAACCCAAAGCTGCGTCGTGTCAATGGCCTCTCTGAAACGGTTGAGAAAAAGTGACGGCGAAATGTCTGCCCCGCCTGTCCATGCCACAAGCATCCCACCGAAAACTCCGCTCATCATTGCGAGAAAGGTAAGAATGGGAGTAGAGATAATACAAGCTAGCGCTCTCGGAACGACGAGTGTTTCATAGGTATCCAATCCAATAACGGTCATGGCATCGATTTCCTGCCGCATTTTCATGGCACCGATTTGCGCTGTGAAGGCGGAATCCGAACGCCCCGCCAAGAGTATAGCGGTAATGATGGGCGCCAGTTCCCGCAAAACTGAGAAACCAACTAAATCCACCATGAAAACACTTGCCCCGAAAGACGCCAAAAGGTTAGCTCCCATATAAGCTATTACCGCGCCAATGAAAAAGCTTAGCACCATGACAATCGGCGCAGCATCCAGCCCGACCTTTTCTGTCAAAGCGACAACCGATTTCCAGCGAATTTTCTGTGGCGTCAGGCACAATCGACCAAAAACGGTAAAGAAGTGACCAATAAAGACCAGTGTTTCCCAGACCTCCTTACCAAAACGCTCTGTGGCTAGCCCAATACGAGTAAGAGTATCATACCAGGGCCGCGTGTTTGACGGAGGATCACCCGCAGTAGCTTCGCAGGCGGCTCGCAAGAGTGTGAACTGTCCTTCGGTGCCGGATTCAATCCTCCAGTCCCGCCGCGGTCGGCCATGCCCCCCCATTAACCGTGCCAACAAATAGGCCCCTGCCGTATCAAGATTCTTCAAATTCGAGAAATCAAATATAACGTCTGATATTTCAGATGATGTGTCTTCGAGCAACAAGGATTCATGCAAAACCCTTGCGTTCTCTATCGTCCAGCCCCCTACGGCGGCGACGTGAAGCGTTGCTCCAACCTGATTGAGAGTATATTTTGCTTCATTAGACATGAGTTCCACTCATGTGCAAAGACTTCTGCTCGGCGTCAAGTCATGCTTGCGCTTCAACAACAATCACAGGAAGGTTTTTACGGTGAAACTAAGCCGCGTGGTTCAATCTGGTATGAAAGCTTACAAACCCCTATGAATTGATAGCTTTTGCTTCATTCATAGCGTCGTTGCGAACACGTTGCCCAAAAGCATCGGTCACGCGCCTTAATCCCTCAAGACTTTCGCTGTAATCGCCCAAAAGAGCATCGCCTTCAGGCGCATTGAATATGTCTTCGGCGGCGGTAAAGCTACGTTTTGCTTCATTTGCAGCCATGAGCGCTTTTTCTAGGCTACTCAATTCATTGCCGAGAGAATTATCGCCTGGAGCCATTGCTAAATATATCTCAGCAGCTTGGCGCGTTTGTTCAACATGGCCTTTTGCGAGAATAATATCAGATTTCAGAGCATCCCACGAACCGACGGATGAAGCGTAGTTATCTTGAGCGCTTAATGGTGACTTTTGCAGGCCTTTTAGTAACGTCAAGGCAGCCGCTCGAACTTTACTGCGAGACGTTTCAGCGACAAAACCCTTATTTTTAAAAGCCGTATAAAGCTTGTTAGCCGCTCTTTGAACGACATTCACATCAGAGGATTTGGAGACAGATTGAGGTTTAGATATTGCGACTTCGGTCATATCAACGGTTGCACAGGCCGATGCCATAATGCACCCACATATCGCAACGCTACGCAATGATTTCAGGCCATAGCCCATATGTTTATCCCTAACTCGTTACACTCGGCAAAACCAAACGCAATATATGTCCACCCTATTACATTAGATGAACAATGCTAAACGTATTATGAACGTTTAGTCCCCATTTTCAGTTATGGCTATTTTGATCTTCTGACAAGGGTGCAGGCACAGTGGACAGATTAACATTTGGACAGCCCACTGCGATTTCACTTTAGGTTCTTACCTATCCCAACAATGGGAAAACCCATTTAGACAAAGTCCCCCAAACCAACACAAAACCCATGAAGACAGGAGCAATATATTTAGTCAAGAGCACTATGAACTCACCGATAGCTTGTCCTTCCCCCTCGATTTCCCCGGCGAGAATAGCTTTGTCGAGGCGCCAACCGACAAAGAGAGAGATTAAGAGAGCCGAAAGAGGCGCCAAAATTGGCCCCGCCAAACCTGTATCAATGAAGTCAAAGAATTGAGGGCTAAAAAGCGATCCAAAACCCAACGTAATAACTGCTCCGCCAGTAATCCACGCGGCCTTACTTTTTGTCATCTTAAATTTCTCGGCCACATAAGCCACGGAAGGCTCAAGCAATGAAACGGAGGATGTAATCGCGGCAAAGAACGCCAAGAAGAAGAAGGCTGCGCCGACCAAATTTCCAATACCTGTTCCGCCCAAAGCCGTAGGAAGCGTCTGGAAAAAGATACCTGCGCCAGCACTAAAATCAAGATTATTAGAAAATACAATCGGGAAGATGGCCAAGCCTGCCGTTATCGCAACCAACGTATCTACACCAGAGACGGTTACAGCGGCTTTCGGAATACTGATATTACGCGGCAAATATGACCCGTAAGTAATCATAATGGCGTTACCAATACCAATAGAAAAACAAGCTTGCCCCAAGGCAGAAGTCGCCACTTGCGGCGTAATCTTAGAGAAGTCTGGTGTGAACATGAAAGAGAATGCCTCTGCCGTACCGCCAGATGATAGTCCAGAAATTATGGAGTACGCACACAACCCAATCAACAGAACGAAGAAAAGCGGCATGAGTAGTTTCGCAGCGACTTCAATCCCTTTGTTAACACCACGCGATACTAGCCAAATTGTCAGTACACCAAATACCAAAAACCAAGGCATGACGCCCATCGGGTTTCCTAGCATTGTGTCAAATTGCCCGGCGATTGCTTCAGGTTCCTGGCCGTTAAACGCGCCGAAAAGAAATTTAGGAATGTAAGATAAAACCCAAGCGGCGACGACGCAGTAAAAACTCACAATCAGGAAAGACGCAATCATGCCGAACCAAGCCCCTGACGCCCAAAAACCAGAAACTTTACTGCGGCGCGTCAAATCATTGGCCGATTCAATCGCACTCGATGCCTGCCCTGCACGGCCAATAATGTATTCGCCCATCAGAACCGGTACGCCCACCAGAACAATACAGGCGATATAGATGACGAGGAATGCCGCCCCGCCATTGGTCCCTAACTCGGCGGAGAACCGCCAGAGGTTTCCTAAACCGACTGAAGAGCCAACGGCAGCCATAATAAATGCAAAACGTGAGGACCACTGAGCCGTGCCCTGACCGGAAATAGTTGCCATTTGAAAACACCCTTTATTATTTGCGAGCAGCTGTCTCTTGAGCGCTCATATTTTAGTCTTTGATTAAGGGATTATACATTGGGGTCAAGGGAACAGGACTATCTCAATTTAGAGATTCTCAAAAGAAACTATTTCTTAATAAGCGCTTCGCGGTAATTCTATGTTACGATGCAAATGAGCAGACAGAATGAGACCAAAGCCAAACATCACCGCTAAAATCACTGTTCCGCCGTAGGAAATTAACGGCAACGGGACACCTACAACAGGCATGAGACCCATAACCATACCCAAATTGATGAAAATATA
>CAZMEN010000104.1:5297-6037 GCA_964565335.1 uncultured Algimonas sp.
AAATATAGAGCGTGAAAGTCGTAATCAGACCAAGAATGAGCAGCTTTGCAAACATGGCTTTGCATTGTGTGGCTAAATAAACGCATACGCCAATAACCGCGATGTAGATACCGATTGTCAACAAACTACCTATTAAGCCAAACTCCTCACCTATGACGGTAAAAATAAAGTCTGTACGGTTTTCAGGCACATAGTCTCCTTGGCGCTGCGTTCCCTTCATGAAACCTTTCCCGGAAACACCTCCACTGCCCAAAGCGATTTTTGATTGTGTAATATGATAACTCGCCCCGGATGGATCGCGAGCCGGGTCCAAAAAGGTAAGAATACGGGCTCGCTGATATTCTTTGAGGCCAAACCGCAAGAATAGAGGCAGGCCAATAGACGTCAAAATCGTTGCAATGGATATTATGCGCCAATTGACGCCTGCAAGAAAAACGATTGTAACGCCTGTGGCGGCCAACAAAAGTGTCGTCCCTAAATCCGGTTGTTTCAAAATCAAAGCCATCGGCATCCCAATCAAAGCCAAGGCTCCAAGTAATCCCGTAATGTGAGACACGCGCCAGCGCGGAAGATCGTGATAAAACCGCGCTAATGCGAGTACAATAGACAGTTTCATTAACTCCGAGGGCTGAAGCCGCGTCACGCCAATATCCACCCACCTTTGAGATCCGTTCACGACAACGCCAAAAAACTCCACGCCAAGAAGCAAAATCAATGAGCCTATGTATGCGGGGTAAGCC
>CAZMEN010000105.1:0-5943 GCA_964565335.1 uncultured Algimonas sp.
ATTGAATGGTTTGTTACCAATAATGGCTCCAACCCCGAAGAAGTACGCGGCGAAATTGACCGTTACTGTGCGTGGCCTGGACAGGCACTGGGTTACAAAGTCGGCCATACGAAAATCAATCAACTCCGGCAAAAGGCGAAAGCGGAATTAGGGGATAAATATGATTTCCGCCGCTTCAATGACGCTGTGGTTCTCGGCGGCTCTGTACCCATTACGGTGTTGGAAGATATAATTGACAACTACATCGCCCGAGAGATGGCGTAAGGAGATTTATGAAACGGCTTCTAATTTGGCCGCTTTCCGTGCGAGGCGCTGTTCACGCAGCGCCTTTAATTCGGCGCTTAAATGCTCTTTGAAATAGGCATCACAGCCGAGGCATTTATTGGTCACGATTCGGCCTTTGCCGTCTTTGACCGCTGATTTTTCTTTGAAAGTTGCCGCGCTCCACCCCTTCTCCAGCCCCATAGTGTCCGGCTCGCCTTGGTTAAGGGATTGTATGGCAGGGAGCGTAGCGACGGAGGTGAAAATTTCTTCTAATGTTTCCTCGGTCAAATTGCCGATGGGGGCTAAGGTTTTCAGACAACAGGGATAGACATTGCCATTAGGTTCAATAGAGACTTCACTCCCCGCTTCGCCGATTTTGAGAAAGTTTAACCCGCCTGACCACCGCGCGCAGAAATTTGTATTGTAATCCGCATCGGACAACCCATTCGCAAAGGCCCGCCCGCGTGGCCATAGCTCGCCAATCCACAAATCGGGTTGAGCCCCGAAGAAAAGGAAAGTTGGAGTATCTTCGTCAATATTGTCTTCGACATTATCGGCTTTTAAACGGTCATCTTTCTCGCCGCCAAGGGAGACTTCTTTCACGCCGCGAATAGCCATTCGCTCCCGGATATCCTGCATGAATTTAAATTTCTTTTCCCCCTTCATACCCACATGATAATCATCAATAGAAGCAATCGCGATGGAGCTAATGTTGCGCTCTAATATCTCATCGAGGATTTTATCAGTCAGAACATCCCCTGTCGTTTGGATAGACAGCTTCGGCATGGCCTCGCCATATTTGGCCTTTAAAGCCTCCAAAACAGGATAGAATAATTCTTCTCTTACGCCGTCAATTAACAGCTCCCCACCAGCCAAAATCAAAAGTGTTTTTTGGCGGCCCTTTTCGGGCGAGGCGGGGTCCACCCAGGTTAAATCATCAGGGAGATTATCAATTATGGTTTGATAGGCGGCCTGCCCCTCGCCGACGACTTCGCTTAGAGCATCACGGATATAGGGACGAAAACGGTCATCATAACAATGCTTACACTTTCGATGGCAAGCCCATGTCAGAACCCAGTAGAGAGATTGCATATTTGACGTCCATAACCAGAGTAATCAGGCCAAAGCCCCAATAATATTACGTCCGCCTTACACGCTTTCTCGGCCGTGGTCGCATCACAATTCTGTGCCAGAGAAGCCCAACCCCGCTGAGCGCAAACAGAAAGCCGCAAGCCGCAGCCAAACGCAACCACCAAGAGCTGAAATTATCTTCCCCTGTTATATCCATAATATGGAGCCGCCACATAAAATCAAAAACTCGCCAAAGACGCGTTCGAGTGGCCTTCACATCTGCCGTCTGAGGGTCCAGATACAGCCGCGTTTTCGCTTTATCTTCAAATTTGACCTGCCAAACAGGCAAAGTGCCTGCATATTCACGTGGTGCTTTTTCGAGCTTTTTAACAGAAAGGACTTGCCCCTCCCCCTTATAACTTAACGCTGCAATATGGCGAATATCTTGCTTGCCCAAAGCGGCCCAATCAGTGCCTGTGCGCGCATCCAAGAGCTGCGTTCCTTCATCGCCCAGTAGGACATAGGCGGGCTTTCCTGCAACGCTGATAAGTTTCGCGCCCGTCAATCGACCCTCATAGGCCGTCATCGCTATCTCAATTGGAATAAGGCTTTGGTCTGACAAGGAATAACTCGGCATTTCAACCAAGTGACGTCCCCTCACTTGATCAATCGGAAAGAGGGTAAAAAACAACCCAGAACTAAACCAAAATAGCATTTGAATGGATAAAACTAACCCCGCCCATTTATGAATTCGGGTCAGATATTTCGCGAATTGACGGCTCATAACAGGCGGTACACTTTTGACTTGTAGAATCTTATTCCCCGGGTCGATAGACCCTTTTCGCCCGCGCTTCTACATCCTTGCGATAATAAGCCACATCTTTGAAATCACGATTAACATACAGGTCTATCTGGTCATCAAAGTGAGGAGAACTCGGATCGTTATTTTGCCCGCCCGCCAAGAGACTCTTGGCTATGACCTTATCGCCAAATTCAACAACGGCGACAAAGCTGTTCCCGCGATAGCCGTAAATGTGTTTTGTATTGGACGCAGGACGCGCCCCAAACGCCGCCAAAGCCCCCCAGCGGCCCGACGCCATAGGGACACCATAGCTTGGCTTGTCATCATCAAACGCCAAATCAATATCGCCCGACAATCTTTGGAAACGGTTTATTTCAACCCAAGGCGTACGCCACCTGCCAAAGTCTTCCTCCAGTTTTGTAAACGCCTTTCCAAAAGCCGCCATTTGCTCGGCCTCCGACGCCTCATTCGCAAAATACTGATAGGTCTCATAACGCGTCGCCCCATTACGGCGCACCTCAGACCGCAAAACTTCCATGCCGTAGAAATGCGACAAAGACAAAGCCACGGAGTCGCCTGCAACTTTATGGTCCCAATCTGCAAGAACCGACATAGCCTCTGCGTAATCCGGGTTTTTATTGGAATTATTATAAGCCTCAACCAGACTCGGTATCATCAATTCGAAAGCTGGCAAGTCAGGTGAATGGGCCATCTCAATCAGGCTCTCCAAAGTCACATCTTGGGCTTTTTTAAGGACGCGAACGGCATGAATGCCTCGCGTGTTTTCTTTGTCAGGCGCCATATAGTCGGGGTAATTCTCTGGCTTAGGGCTGTTCTCACCCGCCGCTGTGAACGGTGTAGAATTGGCATTTTGTATCCAACCATTGGGCGGGTTAAGAAGTGTTATCGCCTCACTGACCGGATGCGTACCTTGCCAATCCGTGCGCGGGTCAGCCCCGTCCACGGTATTAGAAAAGTCAAATTGCGGATCGCGTTTCGGTATGAAATTACCATGATAATAAGCAATATTCCCTTGTTGATCGGCATAGACGGTATTGTTCGAGGAGTTGGTGCGAATGTCCATCATCTCATCAAACTCGGCGTGACCGTTCGTCTTCGTTCGCAAAAAAGATTGCTTCAACGCGTTAACAGGATCCCAATTAATTTTAGTAACGACCCACTTGCCATCTTCCATGTGGGTCACAGGCCCGTGGTGGGTGTGATACATCGGGAATGTACGGGACTTCATTCCGTCAACGGTTACGTATTTCAGAGTTACTTCGGACACTTCAACAGGCCGCGCTTCATCGCCATAGCGATACCACAGCTTTCCATCCGTTTTAAAAACCTCCTGCATAAACTTATCGATAAAATCGACATATGTGGAGGTATGCATCCAGCCGTTTTTTTTTGAAAAGCCCTGATAGACGAAATACTGCCCCCAAGTAACGGCGCCGTAGGCGTTCAGCCCCTCTTCCGAGACAACATGAACTTCTCCGCGAAAATAAAAAGATGTATGAGGATTGATGAGCAACATGGCGTCGCCAGAACGAGTCAAATCCCCCGAAAGGGCAAAGCCATTAGACCCAGCGGGTTCGCTATAGTCCACAGCGCGGCTTGGCCCATCCTGAGGCGCTTCTTTTGGCTCGCCCTCACCGTAAAAGGCTTTGATACCACGCAAAGGAATTTGCTCAATATCGCCCCCGATGGATCCTTCGGAGAAAAACATTGGCATCCACGGCTCGAACCGTGTCAGTAATTTGGGAGTTACTTCGGGATGGGTTTGGAGGTAATAATTTAATCCATCTGCAAAAGCGTCACATAAGGCTTTCACTTCGAGCGGGGCATTTCGGTAGGCTTCTTTTGCCTCTTCAACGGTCATATAGAGCCGCGCACGCAGATCGCTGTAAAGCGCGTCTTCACCCTCTATTTCTGCGAGACGCCCTGTTGCCCAAATATAGTTCCGCTCAATTCGAGGAAAATCATCTTCGGCCTGCGCGTAAAGTAACCCGAAGACCGCTTCTGCATCGGTCACGCCATAAATATGCGGCACCCCATAATCATCACGGATTACCTCGACGTTTTGCGCAATCGCGCTCAGACGTTCCAGTTCTGTTTGTACAGGCTTAGGCTGACAGCTCCAAAACAGCAAAGCAGCAATGGGAACAAAAAGGGATGTAAAACGCGACATAGACGAGTCCTCTCCTTACCATTGCTAGGCAGGCACTAAAGAAAGGACAAGGTTATTCTCGTTTATTAGAAGGCTGATTTAGTTCGGCGGAGTTGAAGGCCCAACAACCAATCGAGAGAATGTCGCCTGAGCATAATCACCATTGGCTTTATCTGTTTCCCAATCGCCGGTTCCGCCGCAATTCGCATACCAGAAACCGCTCTTTTTCGACTTAGCCGTACATTGGTTATAGACACCGGCTTTGAAATACATTGCATCGCCATAGTAGCTAAATTTATTATCCAACAAATCGCGTTTCCCATAGCCGTCAATATTGTTCAGGAGGCTTTTTTCATAAGTCACGGTCTCTTTGCCCGGACTCGTGAACGTCAGGTACATAATGTTTCCGTGCACGTTCACAGTATAACTAAACTCTTCCCCGAGGGCGATACCGGCCGCGCCCGGGTCTTCGGGGTTTTCCCACGTATTGCCCCAAACCGGATAGGAAATGTCTTTCCGGTTTTTGTCTTCTTTTGGAAGGTTTCTCTCATAGTTCCAAAAAACAGACCCCGTGTCATGATTGGGCCATTTTTTATAATATATTTTCAGAGGCTCATTACCGTAGCCAAACCCTTGGCTGTTATCGTCATAATGGACCGCGTGAATTTGCCCGACTACGGCGGAAAAAGCCGGTTTTTTATCGGGGTTTTCAGCGTTTACCGCGACATGGTTGACGCGGAGCGTTGCTTCCATCTTGCCACCTTTTGACCCAAACTTATCCGCATGAGTATGAGCAGCAACGACAAAATTCTGGGGCGCTTTGCGCTTGCTTATTTTTTTATCTCCGGCGAGCACATAGCGGAGTTCGGAACGAGTATTGCTGGAGTTTTTCGTCGAGAGCGCCTTATTCGGGCTCGTGAAAACTAACTCGTTATTTTCATTCAGATAGAAAAAATCAGGGTGCGAGTATTTTTGAAGCTTTTTAACTGAAATTGTATCAACTTTTTTATCTTTATTTTTATCCAATGGAAGGGTGAGGTCCCAATGGCTTAAATCGAATACTTGTGACGGAAACGCTGCATTCTTATCTACTGCGAAGGCCTGCGTTGCGAAACAAAGTCCCACCAAAGATGCTGCCAGACCGAAAGTTGGAACGGAAAAAAGACGCATAAATCAACCTAATAATTAGTGGTGAATGTTCGGGACACCCAAAACTCGCAAATTCATGGCATCATTGCAAACCAATAACTGTATTTTGTGCCTACCAATTGTCAGTCAAAGGCCTACAAAATTGTAACGTTACGTAGATTTGTATTTTATCGCAGCTTGCGCAGCGGCCAAACGCGCAATCGGTACGCGATAGGGCGAACAAGACACATAGTTTAGGCCTGTCCGATGGCAAAACTCTACCGAGGCCGGATCACCCCCATGCTCTCCGCAAATCCCTAGCTTAATCTCGGGTCGTGTTTGCCTTCCACGTTCGGCGGCTATGGCTATGAGGTCGCCGACCCCGTCCTGATCGAGTGTCACGAAGGGATCTTTTTCCATAATCCCTTGCGCGACATAATCAGGCAGGAAACGCCCCGCATCATCACGCGACAAGCCAAAGGTCGTCTGCGTCAAGTCATTCGTTCCA
>CAZMEN010000106.1:0-5824 GCA_964565335.1 uncultured Algimonas sp.
TTGATTGAGATAGAAACCGACAAAGCCAATTTCCGCCTCGACCAAAATTGTTAAATCCAAAACTCCAAAGACTCAGGAGCTTTGTCAGAAACAACACTAAGGAATATGACACGGGGTGAGGGTGCGGGGATACGATTGTTGAAACCCGTTATGTTTCAAAAACATCCGGAAATGTAAATGAGGATCAATCCAGCCTTCCGTCACTACAGAGCTTTGCGCCAAGAGTACCCCTTTGGGGCAAGACGGTAATCCATGCGGTGAAGGGTGCTGAGAAAGCCCCGGCCCCGCTGTTCTGATTTTCAGCACGCGGCGGCCTTTGGTTAGGTTAGGCCTGCAATGCGGCTTCAACCGCCTCAATCTGGGCGTTAAATTCTGTATCTGCGGCGCGTAATTCATCAATGCGTTTTACGGCATGCATGACGGTGGTGTGGTCGCGTCCGCCAAAGCGGCGGCCAATGTCCGGGAGGGAGCGCTTGGTCAGTTTTTTAGAGAGATACATGGCGACTTGGCGCGGGCGCGCGATGACGCGGGCGCGGCGCTTTGATACCATATCAGTCAGGCTAAGATCAAAAGCTTCACAGACAGCACGTTGAATACGGTCGACGGTTAAACGCTGTCCCGCCATATAGCGAGAATCAGACAGCGTTTCCTGTACGGTTTCGAGCGTAATGGGCGTGCCAAGAAATTCACTCTGGGCGACAATCTGGTTAAACGCGCCTTCAAGGTCGCGTGGTGTGGCGTTCATGCGCGCGGCGAGATGATCTCTGGCGTTTTGCGGAATCGCTAATTCAGGATTACCCGAGGCGCGGCGGCGTTGAATGAGGCGATCCAAAATGCGCAGGCGCAATTCATAATCCGCAGCTCCAATACGGCATACAAGGCCGGAGGATAAATAGGATTTCAATCGATCAGACGCTTTGTCAATTTTGTCGGGGTGACGATCTGCGGCAATTAAAATTTGGCGGTCCTGGGCAACGAGGCTGACCAATGTGTGTAGCAGTTCTTCTTGGCTGCCCGGCTTGTCGGCAATAAAATGCGCATCATCAATAATCAGCAAATCAACATCGCGCAAAGAGGTTTTGAACGCTTCAATCGCGTCGCGTCCGCCTGACCCTCTGACGGAGGAGACAAAGGCTGAGACAAAGTTTTCTGAAGAGATTAGCTTGACCCGGTAATTAGGGTCGGTCTTGCGCGCGCCGTCTTCGATGGCATGGAGAAGGTGGGTTTTACCCATGCCGTTCGCGCCATGAATGACGATGGGGTTATATTGAGGGGTGCGGCAAGAGGCGATTTGGCGGGCCACGGCGAAGGACAGCTCGTTTGAGGCCCCAACAACAAAATTATCAAAAGTAAAGCGGTCACGCGGATTTTCTGGTTTTAGCGGCGTTATGGTATCGTTGGTTTCAGCTTTGACTTCTCGCAAGTGCGTTGCGGGCTGGCGTGTTTGTTGCGCGGACTGTCCATGTGCTGTGCTCGGATTATAGCCCGGCGTTGCCGCGCGGCGCGGCGCGGTAGCGGTCATTGCGCCGCGGTCATTTGTGGCCGAGAAGATTATATCACGCGGCGGGGCGACCATATCGTGCTTCTTCCAGAGGCGGCGTACGGTGTCGGCATAATTGGCCTCTATTTTAGAGGCGATAAATCGGGATGGTGCCGCCAGAGTGACGATGCGTTCATTCGCTTGGCTAACGCGCAGCTGACCCGTCCAAGAGCGATGAACATTGGGCCCCAGCGCATAGCCGAGGTCAGTCTTCACCTTGGCCCATGTATTATGGGCGCTTTGTAGGGGCGGCTCTCCAGTATAGAGATCTGGCGCGGTGTTCACTCGCTTTTCATCCCCTTTTTTGAGATGTTGCGAAGGACTAACGTGTGAGTCGCGCATCGTATTTTACTCCAAACAATCCCGCTGACTAAAGACACTGCTTTAATCATATTTATATTCATGGTGCATGAGGCCGCCTGCGTAAAAGCCCCTTTTTACGCGTTTGGTTGTCCCTGATATGAAGGTCATTTCTGTCCCCCACATCCCTTTTAAACCGAGTCTTTTCCGTTTCGTCAACGGTCAAAAATTGAGAAAATGCCGACCTTTTCTGTTGACTCAAAAAAACGTAAGAATCTCAAATCTCTGGCGTTGCAAAAAATTCATATTCCGCTGAATTTTTCTTAAAAAACGCGAATAACCACCATAATTACTGGAAGTTTCGCGTTTAAACTTGATATCACATCGAAGAATATAACTGTTAGAAGTTTCGTTTATTTATTTGAATATTCAACTAAATTAAGAGCTAACACTGTGTTGGTGTACTCTATTTTTACGCTCCCGCATGATCTAGCCCCCTCAATTATAGGGAGGTTTTTTTCAAGTTTTTGCATCGCTAGAATTTTACTGGGTTGGGGCCTCATCATAAGGGGCGTTATGAGAGTAAGTCTTGAGAAATAGGCATAAAAAAACCGAGCTTAAAGCCCGGTTTTTCAAAATTCTTATAATCACAATCAAAAAGCGCTCCAATCGTCGCGCTTTTCAATTTGACAGCTTAGCCAATTGATTTAACACGCTTGTTAAGGCGGGAAATCTTACGGGCAGCTGTGTTCTTGTGAAAGACGCCGCGCGAAACAGCGCGCATCAAAGCAGGCTCTGCCTGTTTCAGGGCGTCATTTGCAGCAGACTTGTCACCGGCTGTGATCGCGTCTTCGACGCGGCGCAAAAATGTACGAACTTGACTCCGGCGCGCGCGGTTAACTTCCGTCTTGCGAGCCATTTTGCGGACATTCTTCTTGGCAGATGAAGTATTTGCCATGTGTAACCTCTATTTATAGCATAAAAAGGCAGGCGTAAGCCGACCCGAATTTCGAAACGCGCCTATACGCGCCCCAAGCCAAAGCGTCAACCATACAATCTCATTCAAGACTATATTTGCCGTCAGGCCCTTCTTTGGGCCAAAGCCGGGCGTTGAGGCCTGCTTTGAGGCGTCTTATTTGTTTTTAAAGTGAGGTTTACGCTTTTCAATAAAGGCGGCCATGCCTTCTTTTTGATCGCTGGTGGTAAATAGGCTCTGGAAGAGGCGCCGTTCAAAGTGAATGCCTTGTTCCAGCGTCATGTTAAACCCTGTATTAATGGTCTCTTTGGTCATCATAGAGACTGCCTGGCTTTGGCTCGCAATTTTCTCCGCCGCGGCTTGCGCCGTCTCCATGAGGTCGTCCAATTTGACGATGCGGCTGACTAATCCCGCGCGTTCGGCTTCTTCGGCGTCCATCATGCGGCCCGTCAGGCAGAGGTCCATCGCTTTGGCTTTGCCGACGGCGCGCATGAGGCGCTGAGTGCCGCCAATACCCGGCATAACGCCCAGATTAATCTCGGGCTGACCGAATTTCGCGTTATCGGCGGCAATGATGAAATCACACATCATGGCAATTTCGCAGCCCCCGCCCAGAGCGTAGCCGGCTACAGCGGCGATAATAGGCTTACGGAAACGTTCTATGGCGCAGTGATTGGCTTCAAACGGATCGTTCTTATAAAGGCTTAGATAGTCATTATCGGCCATTTCTTTGATATCCGCGCCCGCAGCAAAGGCTTTGTCACTGCCCGTCAGGATAACACAGCCAATGGCATCATCGTCTTCCAAAGCGGCTAAAGCCGCCGCCACTTCGCTCATCATCGCGGTGTTGAGCGCGTTTAGCGCTTTGGGTCTGTCCAGCTTTAGCGTGGCGACGTGACCGTCACGCGTTAACTCGATAAGTTTATAAGCCATTACGTCTGCCTGCCCTTACTTACGGGCGAGTCGATACGCGCCCTTGGAAGCGCGCCTTGTAACGTATTGGTCTTATCATTGGCAAGGGCTGTGAGGACATCGTGATCGCCGCTAAGCGTGTGTGACTAGTTAGTGCCTATGTCTGACAGGCACGGCAAAAGAACGAACTTCGCCCGCTCTGCACAATCCGCTGTATGGGTGCGGCGCAGCTGGGGCAGGGGTCATTTTCGCGGCCATAGACATCAAACCGGTGTTGAAAATAGCCAAGCTTACCATCCGTATTGGAAAAATCGCGAAGGCTACTGCCGCCTGCTTCAATCGCCTCGCTTAGGACATCTTTGATATGGGCCGCGAGCAAATCGGTTTCCGCGACATTCAAACGTCCAGCGGCGCGGCGCGGAGAGATACCTGTTCTGAATAAGGCTTCGCAGACATATATATTGCCTAACCCTGCGACAACGCGTTGATCCAGCAGAGCGGCTTTGATTTTAGATTTCTTCCCGCGCAAAGCGTCTCGCAAGATAGGGCCATTAAAGTGATTGGACAGCGGCTCGGGCCCGATATGGTCAAGGCGATAATCGGCGCCCTTGGCGGCGAGTTCCATAAACCCAAAACGGCGCGGGTCATTAAAGGTAATGGTCGCGCCATTATCCATGCCGAACACAACATGATGATGTTTTGGATTGGCTTTATGCTCATGGACGAAAGCGGCGGTCTCGGCACTATCGATTATAAACCGCCCACTCATGCCCAGATGCATGAAGAGCCGCTCGCCCGAAGATAATTCCGCCTGTAAAAATTTCGCGCGGCGCGACAGGCGCGTCAGGGTTTGGCCCTGAACCCGCTCAATAAATTTGGGGTCAAAAGGAAAGCGAAGATCGGGCCGGTTAAGCGTGACGGTCTCAAATACCGCCCCTTCCATAACAGGCGCTAACCCGCGCCTGACTGTTTCAACTTCGGGGAGTTCAGGCACGCCCTACTTCGCAGGCCCCGTACTGACGGCGACCATGGCGGCGCGCAGAGTGCGTTCGCCGAGCTTAAACCCTGTTTGCATCACATTGGCGACATTGCCTTTGTCTTCGCTGGACGGAATATTGGCAACGGCTTGATGAACATTGGGGTCAAATTTAGACCCCACACCCGGAACAGGCTTCACGCCGTGGCGCGACAGCACCATGATGAGGTCTTTCTCGGTCAGCTCAATCCCGGCGACAAGATTTTTGGCGTTTTCGCCCAGCTCGTCCTTATTCGTGCCTTCCAGGGTTAATAAAGCGCGCGAGAGATTATCGTGAACGGAAAGAACGTCTTGCGCAAATTTCTCAATGCCGAACGTTTTAGCGGCCGCAACTTCGCGCTCTGCGCGTTTCTTGACATTTTGAGCCTCTGCCATTGTGCGCAGGGCTTGATCTTTCATCGTTGCAATTTCGGTCTCTAATTCCTGAATACGGGCAATGGCCGCTGCGCCCGCATCTGGCCCTAAATCGGTAGAGCCGTCGTTATTGCCGGCCTTTTCCAGTTCGGCTTGAATATCTTCTGCCGCCATTTCAGCCGCCGCTTTGGCTTTGGCGGCTTCTGCGCGGGAGCCCATGCCTTGTTTGGCTTTATTAATCTCGGCTTGCAGCGCATCCAGTTCATCATCACTTGGCAAATCGCTCATGCCTTTCACATTGGGCATTGTCGGTTTCTTCGGATCAGACATAAGTCTCTCTTTATAATCGGCGCAGTTTTATCCCTGCGCACCTTCCATTTGAGCTATTGGCGGTTGAGCCAACGTCCCACTAATTGCGCGGTATAATCCACCATGGGGATTACCCGTGCGTAATTCAGGCGGGTTGGGCCAATCACCCCCACCGCCCCGACTATTTTCTGCGCCGCGTCCCGATAAGGCGCGACAACAACACTTGATCCCGACAAAGAGAATAAAGGGTTCTCTGTGCCGATAAAAATCTTCACACCGTCGGCCTGTTCGGTTCTGTCGAGCAAGGCAATCAATTCTTCCTTACGTTCCAAATCTTCGAACAACAATCGGATGCGCTCCAAATCGGTTTGCGCTTCCAAATTGTCAAGGAGTTGTG
>CAZMEN010000107.1:0-5672 GCA_964565335.1 uncultured Algimonas sp.
CTTCCCCGGTGCGCCATTATACTCCTGTCACGCACATCTAAGTTATTGGAAGCTTTACGTTTTCCTGCGACAACCTTTGGCGGCCCTCAATAACTCGAAATTTGTGCAACAGATTGTGTAACAACAGCGTGGACAAAATGGCCGAGATGAAGAGCCTAGACCAACATTTACAACGCCGAGGAGGACGTTGACATTACATCAGGCGTATCCCTGCGCGGTTCCGTAAGCTGGGCACTCGCGGGACTATCCGCACGGCGCTGGACACATCATGCCTGCAAGTCGCCCGCGCCAGACGTGATGCAATGGTCGAAGCAGACGATCAATATTGGGCGCATTTGGCATTTCAGAGTAAGCAATGCGGCGCGGTAGATGTTAGCCGCCAGCGATATGAAGCGGCCAGAACACGCGCGAAGGCGCGGGGCTTCATCTACACGCCATTACCGGAATTGACTGCTACCATTGATGTTGCCGACCTTCTGAAACGATTGAGTCATGCGGTGAAGCATGACACTCAGCAAACACGAGAAAAATGGCACGGAGTTAGTGTTACCTGTAATTTGGAGTCACTATCGCTAAGAATGGTAAGTCAGTTAGAACGATACCAGTACATACGTGAAGCTATAGACAGAGAGATTAAATCCAATGCCTCCAGCCGTGATATTCCGCTTATGGGCATATCATTAAAGCGGTGGGAAGACTTATGTCACTTATAAATGCGGTTATATGAAAGCCCTGGTAGCGGAAGGTTTCAATGATGCGACGCAAAAGATAGAAGACCTCAAAGATAAGCCCTTCGTTGCAACACAAACTGGACGATTGCTTAAAGGCATAGTTCGCCAGAAGATAGAGCTAACGCACGGAGCGCACCCAATTATTGAGACGCAGCGCGCTTCCTACCTTGTACCGTGGGAGAGCGTTTGGGGTAAACGTATTAACGCAAGGGTGTTTAGCGGCGGCGGTATTGATTGGGACGCTGGGCGTAGTCGTGGGATCGGGCGGTGACGATAGCCGCTCGATAATAGACCGTCCTTCCCATATGCGTCACAAAACTGTCTTAAAAAGTAGATAGAACTGTCAATAAACTGATATCTACCTGTCATCAAAGTTTGTCATTGAGCTGCCAGCTAAGCAATGAGTGGAATCACCGCTCTCTGCACCCACGTCAGAAGAAGAGGTTAGTCATGACGTTCAAAAAGCCAGCCATTTTTGGGGCATCACTGCTTGCCATATGTATGAGTATACCGAGTGTAAGTTTTGCTCAGGACGCGACGATAAAAGTCGGCGGTCGTTTGATGGTCGATTACACAATCGCGGATTTCTCGGACGCGGACTTTGACATCCGCGACTCAGAGGTCCGACGTGCGCGGATTTTTGCGAGCGGAACCTATGGCCCCAGCGTTAAATATAAGCTTGAGTTCAACCACACCTCTGGTGGCGGCATTGAAGTGACCGATGGATTTGTCCAATTTGCACCTAAAGACAGTAAGTTCAAAGTTAAAGTCGGACAGTTCAAAACACATAACTCCCTAGAAGAAGAAACATCTTCACGCTTTATCTCCACGATAGAACGCGGCGCCTACACCGATGCATTCCAGCTGGACCGCCGGGTCGGAGTTTCCGTCAACATGAGCGGCGATAATTACGGATTTGATGTCGGTGCATTTGGCACAAATCTTGAAAATGAAAGCGGCCCAGAAGAAGGCTTCGCGTTTGCGGGTCGCGGCTATTACAATCCGGTCAAATCTGACGATACGCTGGTACATTTGGGTGCGTCTTGGCGCTACCGCGAGCAAGGCGACACCGAAGCGGATTTACGCTATCGCCAGCGTCCCTACACACATGTTGCGCCGTCGCGCATCATTGACACGGGACGGTTTGCGGATAGCGATAGCTTTTACGCTGGCGAAGTGGCTGTCCTCAAAGGCAACATGTGGGCGGCGGGTGAATATGCTCTTTTGGGCGCCAATGGCTCTGGCACAAATGAAGACGCCAACTTCTCGGGTGGCTATCTAGAAGCCGGTATGATGTTTGGCGGGCGGAAGACATATAAAGGCGGCAAGTTCAATCGCCCTGAAGTCGACAACCCTGTTGGCGAAGGGGGCATGGGCGCGGTGGCACTTGTTGCACGCTTTGACACGATCGATCTCGATGACGGTCCTTACCTTGGTAAATTGGATACAGTGATCTTGGGGGCTGATTGGTGGGCGACAAACCAAACCCGTTTTTCCCTTAATTATTTCAATGTGAATGCAGAAGACGGATCTTCCGAAAGCGGCAATGGTGTCGTGGGCCGTCTGTGGTTTGACTTTTAATCCTTCGATAGGAGAATATTATGTTTAAGAAATTCCTTTTTTGCGGCGTTGTCGCATTTGGTTTGACCGCTTGCGGAAATGGCGGAGACGCCGCATCCGATACGTCGGTCTCTAATGCGGATGCGACATCTGTCATGACAGGCCGAGATCAAATCAAGATCGTGGGCTCGTCGACCGTCTACCCTTTTTCGACAACAGTGGCCGAAAATTTCGGGCGTAGCACATCTTTTAAGACGCCGATTGTGGAATCCACAGGGTCCGGCGGCGGACTGAAACTCTTTTGTTCTGGCCTGGGCGATAACTACCCAGATATCACAAATGCATCCCGCCGCATTAAATCATCCGAGGTCGAGCTTTGCGCAGAAAACGGCATCAACGATATCGTGGAAGTCAAAGTTGGATATGACGGGATCGTCGTTGCTAACTCAACCAAATCTGACCGTATGGAATTGACATTGCGCGAGCTCTATTTGGCGCTTGCGAAGGACGTGCCTGATGGAAATGGCGGCTTGAAGCCCAATGACTACGTGAATTGGAGCGACATTAATCCCGCGTTGAAAAACACCAAGATCGAAATCATGGGCCCGCCGCCAACATCCGGTACACGCGACGCCTTTGTCGAGCTGGCAATGGAGGGCGGCTGCCAGACATTTGACTGGATCAAAGCGCTCAAGTCGACGGATAAAGACTCATACAAAGCGATCTGCCATGCGTTCCGCGAAGATGATGGCTTCATCGAGGCTGGCGAAAATGACAATCTGATCGTTCGTAAATTGAACGCAAACCCAAATGCGCTCGGCATCTTTGGCTTCGGCTTTTTGGACCAAAACGGCGACAGCGTGCAAGGCAGTATCATTGACGGTACGCCGGCAACATTTGAAAATATTTCGGATGGCGCTTATCCAGTCTCGCGCTCGCTCTATTTCTATGTTAAGAAAGATGTGATTGGTAAAGTGCCAGGCGTTACGGAATTCTTGACAGAATTTACGAGCGTCCGTGCCAGCGGCGAAGATGGATATTTGTCAGAAAGAGGTTTGATCCCAATGAACGCAGACGAACATGCAGAATGGCAAGCCCAAGTTCGCGCGCTTAAACCGCTCAGCCTTAATTAATGGCAGATTCCCACGACTTTACATTGCGGCGGTCAAACCGCCGCAATCAATTCAAGGAATATGTGATTCAGGGTGTCCTGATCGCGTGTTCCTTTGTTGCTATTTTTACGACCATTGGTATCGTTGCATCTTTGGTGTTTGAGGCTTACCGCTTTTTCGGCCGGATCCCTATCAACGAGTTCTTGTTCGGGTTGGAATGGAGTCCGCAAGTTGCCATGCGCGCAGACCAAGTTGGCGCGAGCGGGAAGTTCGGCGTTCTTCCGCTGCTATCCGGCACGCTTTTAATCAGTTTCATTGCAATGTGTGTTGCAACACCTCTGGGTATTTTGTCAGCCGTTTATCTCGCAGAATTTGCGAAACCGAAAACGCGTAACCTCATCAAGCCGATGCTTGAGCTGTTGGCCGGTATCCCAACCGTTGTTTACGGGTTCTTCGCGGCGCTTGTCGTTGCGCCGATCATTCGCGGTATGGGCTCTGGTGTCGGGTTTCAGATCTCATCAGAGAGTGCGCTCGCCGCGGGCCTGGTCATGGGGATCATGTTGGTTCCCTTTATCTCTTCCCTCTCGGATGATGTTATCAACGCGGTGCCACAGGCGCTGCGCGATGCGTCATATGGTATGGGCGCGACGGAGACGGAAACGGTCACCAAGGTTGTTCTGCCTGCTGCGACGCCCGGCATTATCGGCAGCCTCTTGCTCGCCATATCGCGGGCGATCGGCGAAACCATGATTGTGGTCATGGCTGCTGGCCTAGCGGCCAACCTGACGGCAAACCCCTTCGAAGCGGTCACAACCATGACGGTGCAGATTGTGACCCTCCTGACGGGTGACCAAGAATTTGATAGTGCCAAGACGCTCGCAGCGTTTGCGATTGCACTGTTCCTGTTGGTTCTCACCCTGGGCCTCAACATCGTGGCCTTGAGAATTGTTGACAAATACAAGCAAAAATATGCGTGATTATATTCTGACAACATCGCCCCAGATGGCCAAACGGCATGCGCGGCATTCTCGGTTTCAATGGTATGGGCGGGTCGCAATCGCGATTTCGATCTCCTTTATGCTGCTCATGTTTGCAGCGATTTTCGTGCGCGGCACAGGGGCGTTCCAGAAGACCATGATCGCCGTTGATGTTGAATTCGCGGAATCGATGATCGACCCCCAAGGCACGCGCAATGAAATGGATTTGAAACAGGGGAATTACAAACCCCTAATCCTCGCAGGTCTGCAAGAGATTGTCCCTGGCGTGACGGAGCGTAAGGAACGCAACGCGCTTTATAAGCTCGTCAGCGGCGGAGCGGTCTTTGACTTGGGTCAGCGTGTCGCTGCCAAGCCAGAGATGATCGGCACGACCCAGCGTGTCTGGATCGCCGCGTCCTCCGAGGTCGATCTCTATGTTAAAGGCAAAGTGGATGTGGAGTCCGAGGAAGCCGTCCGCCGCTTGAAAGATCAGGATATTGCTTGGATCAAAACACTCCAAGATAAAGGCCGCGTGAAACGTAAATTTAACCGCGTGTTTTTCACAAAGGGCGATTCCCGCTCTCCTGAAATGGCCGGAATTTTGAGCGCTGCTTTAGGGTCCTTTTTCAGCCTGCTTGTCTGTTTCCTGATTGCATTTCCGCTTGGTATTCTGACCGCTGTCTATCTTGAGGAATATGCGAAGAAGAACCGCCTGACCAATTTGATTGAGGTGAACATCAACAACCTCGCCGCCGTGCCATCTATTGTGTTTGGTTTGTTGGGGCTCGCCGTGTTTCTGAACTTCTTCAATCTCCCGCGCTCAACCCCGCTTGTTGGCGGTATGGTGCTGGCGCTTATGACTTTGCCAACCATTATTATCGCCTCACGGTCGATTTTGCGTTCTATACCACAAGCCACGCGAGACGCGGCAATGGGCTTGGGCGCAAGTAAAACCCAGACGACTTTCCATCATGTTGTTCCTTTGGCGATGCCGGGCATGTTGACAGGTACCATCTTGGGTATGGCGCGCGCGCTAGGTGAAACGGCACCATTGCTGATGATCGGTATGGTGGCCTTTATTGTCGACGTTCCAAAGGGTATTACTGATGTCGCGACATCCTTGCCCGTGCAAATTTTCCTGTGGGCGGACAGTCCGGAAAAAGGGTTCGTCGAGTTAACCTCAGCGGCCATCATGGTGCTGTTAGTCTTCCTTATATTAATGAATTTATTCGCTGTGTATCTCCGCAGACGCTTGGAGAGACGCTGGTAATGGAAAAGAAAATGACAGAAGA
>CAZMEN010000108.1:0-5640 GCA_964565335.1 uncultured Algimonas sp.
GTTGTTTCTGACAAAGCCCCTGAGTGTTTGGAGCCTTGGCTTTAACAATTTTGGTAGAGTTGGAACTTGCTTCTCAAGCAAAGACTATCTCAGCCAAATAAATTGTTCTTCTAAGCCTAGGACAGGAACGCGTCAGGTTTTGGCTCAGGAGACAGCGGGGTTGAGCATCGTCTGTGACTGGACGACTGTGCCGGGCCTTTTGGAGCGTGTGCCTGCCTACCGATAGTTCCTACGGGTTCTTGGACTGGGGTTGTTGTAATTATGGCCGCTTCATAAACAACCGCTGCCGCGTGGTGGAAGCTGCGTAAAACATTACCACTCTTGGTCTCCATCGTAGAGGCCACCACGCGGACAGTCCTATTTTTGGGACTCAACGTGAAACTGGCTTGGCCCGAGATGGCGAGCGGGACGAAAGGCGTGGGTAACGTACAATTCGGATACAGCATCCTTACTTCCTCTGCTTCGCAGAGCCGCGTTCGGATGGCGGGTCACGCAGATGGGTTGTTGTATCATTAACTGGCCTTTTGTCTGGCCCTTTTTTACAAGGGAGCTATACCGCGCTCCATGGTGAATGTGTCATATAAAAGAGCGCCTTCTGTCTTGATTATCGGTGCTGGGCTGATCGGTTTATCGACGGCGGATGCCTTGCAAGGCTTGGGCGCACAGGTCACTTTGGTCGAAGCTCGTAAAGCGCCCATGCACGGGACGAGTTATTCCAATTCGGGCATGGTGCACCCGAGTCAAGTCAGGCCTTGGATTGATTTATCAAAAGGATCGGACGCCGAAACCCCTCCGTCATTAGAGACATTGAAATCCGTTCTGAATTTAGCCCGAAAGTCGCGGGGGATTTTAGAAACCAATATTAATGCCTTGGGTCTTGATAACTCGCTTTCAAACGGGAAAGGCACGTATCAAATTTTCGAAGATAGTCACGCGGCCCATACGGCGCGCGCGCAATATGCGGAATTAGGCGTGCAGACAGAATTGATGTCGGACCATAAAAATACACTGGGATATCTCGCTCTGCATTTCCCTACTGATTTCGGGGCCAATGCCTTTGATTATGGTCAGGCTTTGGCGGCGCGGCTCGAGGCCAATGGTGCCCTCTTCATTTATAATGCGGCGGATTTGCGTCTCCGCCGTGGACAGTCGGTTCAAGGGCGCGAAACCCTGACGGCCCAGTTGCGGGGTCATGTTTTTCAGGCCGATCACATCATTGTCTGCGCAGGGCCCCAAAGTGCTGAGGTTTTAGCGCCTTTGGATATTGATTTGCCGCTTTGCAATAAGCGCGGTTTTGCAGTGAATTTTGACAGGCCTGCGGGGGACTTGCCTGAGGCGCCGCTAATGGATGCCCGCACCCATTCTGCCTTAAGTGTGTTTGGCAATACATTACGGCTATCCGGCACCCTCAATGAACGTAGCGCGCACCCGCTTTTGAAGCGGTGGTTTCATTTGGCCCCTGATATTATGCAGAGCCTTTCGCCGGCGCGCGAAGTCTGGTCAGGCCTGCGCCCGATCAGCGCTTTGGGGCGGCCTTATATCGGGCCGACAAACATTAACGGTTTATGGGTCAATGGCGGTCACGGTCATATGGGTTGGACGCTCAGCGCGGGTGCAGGACGCTTGATAGCTGATATGATTATTAAGGGAGACGTCGCGCCGCAATTTGCCTGCCCATAAGGCCGCAATGGAGGGCATCAAAAATTTTCTTGTGGCAAAGTCGGGCGAGGCTTCGTAAGCCCAATAAAATATAACGGGACGGACATTATATATGCGCAAATTTCTTCTTTTGGCATCGACCTCTTTATTATTGGCCTGCGGGGGAGAGAAAGCCCCTGATTTTGATACGCAGGCGATGGATACGCTTTTGTCGGCCGCCGTTGAATCCGGCGATGTTATCGGCGTTTCAGCCCTTGTTTTTGATGAAGGCCAAACAGTTTATAAAGGGGCCTTTGGCCTCGGCGATCGTGAACGGGACACCCCGTTGACCGAGGATAGCGTCTTTCGCATTTACTCTATGACCAAGCCGATTACGTCTGTTGTGATTATGGATTTGGTCGAAGAGGGCAAAATCTCTCTTAGTGACCCTGCCTCTAAATTTATCCCTGAACTTGGGAATATGAAAGTCGCGTCACTGACCGAAGACGGTACGCCGCAATTTACAAACCCTAAGACACCTATCACGGTCAGGCATTTATTGCTTCATAAAGCGGGGATGGGTTACGGGATTTTTGGCCCCGTCAATCCGGTCGAAACCGCCTATATGCAGGCAGGCCTGTTTGAGCCGAGCGAAGATTTATCCGTCAAGATGACTAAGCTGTCTCAATTACCGCTTTTGGTCGAACCCGACACGGCGTGGTTTTACAGCTACTCGATTGATGTGCTTGGGCGCATCATTGAGGTGGTTGAGGGCGAGAGTTTGGGTGAGGTGTTTAAAGCCCGTATCTTCGATCCCCTCGGTATGGATGAGACGAGCTTTCGCGTACGGGAAGATCAGAAAGCGCGCTTCATTTCAAACTATGCCTTAAACGCAGAGGGCGTTTTTACATTGGCAGAAGATGGGCAATCGAGTCCGTTTTTGGACGATAATGCTTTTGAGTCCGGCGGCGGCGGTCTGGTCTCGACATTGGGGGATTATGCCCGGTTTGCGCAAATGATGCTTGAGGGCGGCGTTTACAAAGGGCACCGCGTTCTGAACGAGGTCACAGTCTCTGACATGATGACGAACCAAATGAACGAAGGCGACGCTTATTTATTGCCTTGGCTCGGCGGCGAGACCGGCGCGGGCTTTGGTTATGGCGGTTCTGTGCAAGGACGCGTGACAGAAGAGCAGGTGCAAGAGGAAGGCCGCCACCCCGGCCAATGGGGGTGGAGCGGCGCGGCGCGGACTATTTTTTATGTTGATCCCCAAAATGACGCTTTCGGCATACTCATGCTGCAAATGTTCAGCGCCGAGGATCCGCAAATCCATTTCGACTTTCGGGCCTTGGCTCTCGAGCAAACTAAAGATGAAGGCGGGGAGTAAGGTCTCGCGCTAAACGGGTAGCAAAAGCGCGTCACGGGTAATTTTCAAAACGGCTTTATTCAGACCGAGCGCCATGTGCGAACAGTTCACCTCGTGATGAATGACATTCGGGCTGAAAGTGTCTTGGGCGGCTTCCCACCCGACAACACCATCGCGCTTACTATATATAAGAGTGATGGGTTGGGTGATGGGTTTTTCGTGACGGCGGACGGTCTCTGACTCTAACCAATCGAGGTCGAAATTTCGTTTCTCGAATAGTGCGGCCGTGCGGGTGTATTTCGGCCCGCCAATCACGGGACTCCCCATTGTCACAATTTTGTCGACATGCTTCGGCAAGTCTCGGGCGACTTCGCGGGCAATATAGCCGCCCAAGCTCCACCCGACCAAAGACACAGGGCGCCCCATGTCTTCGGCGCGTTGTTTTGTGCGTGCCGCCATTTGATCTACCAGGTAAGGAACTTCGCCTTCTCCGGAATGCGGATGCTCGCGGTCAATCTCCCAATTATCTGAGAGTTGAGAGAGCGAGTCGATTTGACCCTTCCCGCCCAAATTAAAGCCCAGCCCCCAACCTTCTGTTTGAAGGCCGTATCTGCGTAAATAAAACCGCAAGGGAGCCATACTCAAATCATTAGCGCCAAAGCCCGGAATAACGATGACGGGGCTGAGCGTTTCAGCCGCAGTTTTCCGTCCGAACTTGGGCGTTAGTAGGCTTGGCAATGCCGACATATAAAGCGGGCTTGCCATTTCATGCAGCAGGTTGCGCGGCTTGGGTGTCTTGAGGTCGTTGTTTTTGAGGGGCGTGTCAGATGCGGTCATAATCTTTCCGTGTAAAAAGCCTGCCCAATATAATGGACAGGCTTTCTTATTGCGTTTGACAAAGCGCTTTGGATGACAGCGCTAATGTTTGTCTTATTTTTGAGCCAGAATATCGCCGATGATTTCGCCGATTTCATTTTGCTCCATTACGCCTTTAAAGCGTTCCGCACCCGGGCCATGGGCATAAAGCGGCACATCTTCACCTGCGTGTGTTTCCGAACCTTTCGGAATGGCGGTTTGCTGCCGGAAATCAGGGGCCTGCACCATATTATCCGTCAATACCTCGCTCTCTGCTGTGCGTTGGTTGGGGCCATTATGATATCCGAGCGTCGTATAGGGTTTTCCGTCTCCCGCCAGTTCATAACTGTCAAGCGGCTGTCCTGTGTCTCGGTCAAGCGTTTTCACGAGGCCGAGGATGGGATTACCTCGCATCGGATAGCCCGCCATTGTAAAGACGTGGCTGTGATCGGCTGTGACCAATATCAGCGTGTCATCGCCTGTCTGCGCGACCGCCGTTTTTACTGCTTCGTTCAAGGCTTGGGCATCGCGCAGAGCGCGGTAAGCATTTGTACCGTGATGGGCGTGGTCGATACGTCCGGCCTCGACCATCAATACATATCCGTCTTCGTCTTCGGACAAGCGCTCAATCGCAAAGCGGGTCATTTCGGCCAGAGACGGTTCTTCAGTCTCTGCTCGGTCGGCCTCAAAAGACATATGGGAGCGATTGAAAAGCCCCAGCAGGCGGTCATCCGTCGCCGCGCTCATTTCAGCGGCTGTTTTAACGACTTGTCCGGGCCAAGCCGCAATTTGGTCGTCGGTAAATTCTTTGGAGCCTCCGCCCAAGGCTAAATCAACAGAGCTTTCTATCAATTGTTGCGTCAAAGACGTGCAGCCCAAATCGGCAATCGCGTCTTTGATGTCTTTATTGGCTTCCCAATCACGGCTGACAGAGTGTCCATACATAGAGGCAGGCGTAGCATGTGTGAGGCGCGCTGTAGAAATTACGCCTACTGACATGTCTTTTGCTTTGGCTTTATCGGTTAAAGTCGGCGGGTCTTCCTTATAACGGCACGATTGGATGAGCATTTCATCCGGTGTTTTAGCCGGTAAAACATTCACGGCTCCGATATTTGTCTTATATCCACTCATCATGGCGGTGGCTGTTCCGGCGCTATCCGGGACTTGGGCGTTAGTATTGTAAGTCTTTATCAGTGCGACATGATCGAATTTTTCAAATTCAAGTTCGTGTTCTTCACCGGATTTGCCTTGGGACTGTCCGTCAAAAATACGCGCGGCTGTTACTGTAGAGACACCCATGCCATCTCCGACAAACAGAATCACATTTTTTGCAGATTTAATGCCATTTTTTTTAGTATTTTTCTCAGTCATTTGTGACGCTGATTGAGTGGATTCGAGAGCGGAATTGCTTTTTTCAGAGTTTTCTGCTACACAACCCAACTGAAATAATGTCAGGCCAATTGTGCAAAATACGCCAATCCTTGTTGGGGAGGGGTATGAAACGGGCATTTGAGGGGTCTCCTGTGGATAAGTGGTTTATAAAAACCACGGTTTTATGGGGGTTTTCGTATCACAAGCAGTGTATATGAAAAAGAAATCGATTTTTATGCATTTTTATCAAAAAAGGTGTTGCGGAAAAAAATTCACCCCCCTATATAGCGCTCCTCGGCGGACGTCACTGACCAACACCGAGCGACGCCCCTCGCAATGGGGCATTTATTTTGGAAAGAGTAGAGATACTTTTTTCGCTGTTTGACATCGTAAATATTGGGAAGAGAGAC
>CAZMEN010000109.1:0-5475 GCA_964565335.1 uncultured Algimonas sp.
AGTCATAGTCTTCTAAAAGCTTATACATATATTGCGCAGACCTCGCATCTGTGAGGGATGCATGCGCCACTGCCAAGCGGCGCGTCCAATGCGCAGCCCCTGTTTCGTCTTCGGTTCTGGATTGCAAATAAACCCGTCTCGCAGCTTGATCGGCAATCCAATGCTGGGCTAATTCCGCTTGTACTTTTGCGATGGCTTTGTTGCGTTTACGTTTATATTTGGCTTGCGCAGTGTGAGAGGCGATAGAGGCTTTTAGGTTTTCATCGAAGGTGGTCTTACCTGTTTCAAATTTTTCAGAACACATGTCTGTTGTTTCGCTGGTACGGGCCATGCGCGTTCCGGCATCAATCAGAACTATCATAGCGCGATCTTTGGGGAAGAGCTGGGTTAACTCTCTGTCTAATTGCGTCTCGAAATCAGGAAGGTCAGTTTGCTTATTGTTACCCGTGAAAGCCCAATCGCAATAATCAAAAATCTTGGCGGCTTCGACAGAACTCGGCAAACCGAGCGCGGTGAGAACGGCTATATCCACCTCTTCATCAGGGGCCGTTGTGGCAGACGCATTATGGGCCGAGAGCGTCAGACCCATAACAATGCCGGATAGAACTGTAGATTTGAATAGTGATTTAAACATAAAGTAATTCTCCAATGTGTCAGGCTCTAGTCCTGCGACCTAGGAGTAAGTTGTTGAATGTTGGAGAGTGTGTGAAGCGGCTTTGCGCGGACGGGCGCTATTTTTCGCGAATTGGACATTCGTCATTTGGCGCATCGTGAAATGGCAAAGAACTCATACGAAGACCGCGTATGGGGTTTATTTGAGCCACCCCATTTCTTTTAAGGGACTCACACTATTGCGGCTCACAGGAACCCTCGTTTGATTTTTTAGTGTAATCTCTGCCGAACGCCCAGTCTTCTTCACGGCTTCTATGGCGTCTTCGGCGACCCACCACGACCTGTGCACTTTAAGCCCTTTTGAAACATGCGCAGTTTGAGACTCCGCCTCGAGAATCGCGTCGCTAAACCGTATCAAAATCAGGGCTTCGCCATTGGACGTGTGAACGCGGACATAATGGTCCTCTGCAGAGAGCGCATAAATCTCCGCTGAGCGTAACCGTGTCGGTAGCCGAGATGAAAGAGGAAGAGAGGGCTTAGAATTATTGGGTGTGAGCTCTTCTTGATGCGGCGTTGCAGGCATTATTTCCTTTTGCGGCTCAGGGGATGAACCCTTTTCAGGCAAAGGAGGGGTGTGAGCTAACTTCGTGCGCCCGGATGTCAAAACCATTTTGCCCATAACCAAAAGCGCCATGATGAGCCCTATATAAAATACTGTGAAGCCAAAGCTAGGGAGGTCTTCTGCGTCATAAACTTGGTATAGCGGGATAGTGATACAAATAATGCCGCCGAGAGTTTCCAAGGACGCTCCTACCCAGCGGGGCGATTTAATTTGGAAGGCGTTTAGAACTGTATCGACAAGCAAAATCCCTAATCCGCCCAAAAGGCAAAAGCAGAGCCAGAAAATCCATCTCTCTTCGGGGTCTAGGGAAAGGGTCGCGCTCGGCGAGATAAAATAGAGGATAAAGCCGCAAATGAGGCAAAAGGGGATAAAGCGCACAGTTTTGCGAAACAGGGCTAAAACCCAATGCGGAATTATGACCGAAACACCGCTCATAATATCCGTTCAGGCTTTTCGGGAAAGCCTATCAGATGGAAAGCTGCGCATTTGCGTGTATCCGTCCGACTACTCATAGAAAGCGCGATTAAGCGTATTTTTCGCCCAGATAGACGCGGCGAACATCTTTATTGGCGCGGATTTCATCTGGCGTTCCTTCGAACAGAGCCTCGCCTTGGAACAGGATTGAGGCGCGATCGACAATATCCAAAGTCTCGCGCACACGGTGATCGGTAATCAAAATGCCGATGCCGCGTTTCTTCAAATAAAGCACAAGCTCTGAAATATCGGCAATGGCTATCGGGTCAATCCCTGTAAACGGCTCATCCAACAGCATAAAACTTGGCCGAGAAGCAAGGGCGCGAGCAATCTCAACACGGCGGCGCTCACCTCCGGAGAGAGAAAGCGCAGGGCTGTGTTTAATATGTCCGATATTGAGTTCATCTAAAAGAGCGTCAACATTATCGCTCCATTTGGATTTATCTTTCTCCGTCAATTGCACCACAGCCCGAATGTTCTCTTCGACGGTCAATCCTCGGAAAATACTTTGCTCCTGCGGCAGGTAACCCACGCCCAAGCGCGCGCGTTGATACATGGGAAGGGCCGTAATATCCTGACCGTCCAATGTAATCATACCGCGATCGGCCTCAATCAGGCCCATAATCATATAGAAGCTCGTTGTTTTGCCAGCCCCGTTCGGCCCCATTAACGCGACGACTTCGCCGCGCTGTACGGTTAGCGTTATATCTTTTACCACGACACGGCCTCGATAGGCTTTACCGATATTATTGGCCGCTAAGCCCGTCGCCGGCGGTGTGATGATTTGCCCTGCGGATGTTGTTTGTGTTTCAGCCATAAAATTTGTTCTGCCGATTTGCCGTTATAGCAAAGCTGACAAATATTACCCCGTTGCCCCGTTATTGTTCTGCGTTCCCGTATTTTTAATCAACACGCGAACGCGTCGGCTCAAGCCGCATTTACGGCCTTTGCAGTCACTCACCATGCGCGCTTCTTCGGTTTCCAGATTATATATCAACCGGTCTCCGGAGACCACGCTGTCATCTTGTAATAAAACGACATTCCCTGTGACCGTAAAATCATTACTGGTTTGACGATAGACTCCGCGTTGTCCGCGCACTTCTTGTGTCGGCGTGATGTAGTAAAAATTACCTGTGGCGACGATGGTATCAATGTCGCCGACGGCAGAGTTCAAACCGCCCGAACTGCGGCCTGTAATGGTCATTTCGTCCGTTAAAATGCGCACATCGCCTTGGCGAGCATCCACTTGACCTGAAAAAACGGCAGAGCCTCTTTCCAGACGGCTATCATCCGCATCGATTGTAATCGGCGCGTTGGATGTGTTAGAAAATTGCGCCATGGCAGGCGCAGCGCTCATTAGGCAAATCGATATACAGGCAGCGCTCAAAAGAGACGGTAGGGTAGGTCGTTTCTTTGTCATACTCAATCTTCCTTCCTTATCCGTTTCACCTTTAACCTAACTCGGTTTAAGGTGACTAATTATTGCCGCCAATAGTGACACGTGTGCGGCCATTTGCGCCGCAATCGGGGCCTTGGCAATTTCCGGAAAAGCGCGCGGTCTGCGTCACGGTGTTATAGGTCAGACGATCCGTCTTTGCCATATTTCCACCCGGCTGCTTCACCAGCACATTTCCTGTCACGGTGATAAGGCTTTTATCGCGTTCGTAAACACCTTGATTGCCGCGAACATCGTTATCGGGGTTACGGTAGCGAAAGTTTTGCTTTGCGATGATTTTATTCACTTCGCCAAGGCGTAAGGACCCATCCGCTTGAGATGTGGCTTCGCGGCGCAGAATCGTAATGACATCCGCGTTAATACTTGCGCCGCCTTGTGTGACATCTACGGCGTCGAATAGCTCTGTCGTGCCGCCCTTATAAACACCTCTGGCTGCAGAAACCAATACGGGGGTGTTTCCGTTAAAGGCGAAGGCGCCTTGAGATTCTGTGGGTGCGGAACGGGGCGTAACAGGAGCGCTGGCGAGGTTCGTCCCTTCGGGCGTCTCTCCCTCTATGGCCGTCAAGTCAGACTCGTCTAGCTGAGCAGGGTCTTGCCGGATTTCGGCCTGCATGCCGTCTTTGAAAACGAATTCGGTATAGTTCTCATTAATCTCATAGGCCTGACCACTTACCGTGCCGAATGAACCAACACAGTTAATCGGTTTCTCGCCTTCAATACGTTTTTCGCGCGCAAAGATACGGGCATGGGGCGTATTACAAACATAGCCATCATCGGTTTCGAGATTGACTGAGACCTCTAAGTTCAGAACCTTAGTCACATCATTATAGGTTCCGCCATCCGCCAATACAAAAGAAGACGCCGCCCCGTCCGCGCGAATGAATTCGAGTACGGGTTGAGTCAGTATCACGTCATTGCGCCGCGCCATTGTTCGCGTGGCCGTATCTGCTGTCAGGTAAAAGGGCAGGCCGTCCGCCGTGCGTCCGCTATAGCGGGGATTGACCATTTTCACGGATTCTGTGGGGTTCGGATTATCAAAGGTCGTTGTGCCGTTTCCAACAAATTGTAGACCAAGCATGAGAACTAATATTGCCGCCATAAGTATGAGTACTTTGCGGAGGATTTTTATATGACGGGTATGTTGACGTGCGGCCTCTAGGGTCAGTGTGCGTTTGGGTTCCCACAATCCGAGCGCTTCACTCGCGCCGTGGTCACGTATGGGCAGAGGGATGCCGCCTGAAGTGTTGGATGTTGAACCAGATTCCATATCGTTCATCTATAAGGCAGGCCGGATACAAAGTGTAGCTTAATTCTGTCTGATGAAGACTTGTTAAGGTGAGGGTGTCTTGTGAGGATAAATCGGGTTTTTTTTGATTAATCAGCACGCCGCATGCGGTGAGAGAAAATATCAACATCGGCCCAGCCCCCAATGTCCAGTGCGGCGCGGGTCGGCAGGAATTTGAAACAAGCTTGCGCCATGTTATAGCGGTTTTCACGCAAGAGGCGCGCCGTCAGAATCGTTTTCAGCTGATGCAGATAAAGCACATCAGAGGCGGCGTAGTTTAGCTGTGCCGTTGATAACTCATCCGATGCCCAGTCCGAACTTTGCTGTTGTTTGGAGAGGTCCACCGCTAATAATTCGCGGCAAATATCTTTGAGGCCATGTCGATCTGTATAGGTGCGAACGAGACCGGAGGCGATTTTTGTGCAGAATATCGATCCTAAATCGACATCTAGATCACGTTTTAAAATTGCCACGTCAAAGCGGGCGAAATGATAAATTGTTTCGACATCGGGATTGGATAAAAGCGCTTTTAAATTTGGCGCATCATAAGTCGCGCGGTCCATTTGAACGATATGCGCTTCCCCGTCGCCGGCGGATAATTGAACGAGGCATAATTTATCCCGCACAAGCGATAAGCCCTGAGTTTCCGTGTCCACAGCAATGGATTTCCCAAGGTCTAATCCGTCAGGTAAATCGCCTTTATGTAAATGGACAGTCATTAAACAACCTCTTTATGAATAGTTGAAATTGGGGATAGCTTAAGGGAGGACTAGGCGCTTGCAATCAAAATGGCAATGGGGCTGTGTGCTATCAAATGTTGTTTGAAGGAAAGATTGATCCCGACTTATATCATGATGAACGGGTTGAAACATAAAGGTTTTCAACAATCGTATCCCCACACCCCGAACCTCCCCTATATTCACACTTGTTCTTCTGAGCACAGGACAGGTGAGACGTCATTCACTGGTTTAGAAGACAGCGGGGTTGAGCATCACTTGTGACTGGGTGATTGTGCCGGGCCTTTTG
>CAZMEN010000110.1:0-5451 GCA_964565335.1 uncultured Algimonas sp.
ATCACGAAATGGGTACAGTCAGAATGGGGCGTGATCCGAAGACATCCGTGTTAAATGGTTGGAACCAGAGCCATGATATTCCAAATTTGTTTGTAACGGACGGGTCGTTTATGACGTCATCCGCCTGTCAAAACCCCTCTTTGACTTACATGGCTTTCTCAGCCCGCGCTGCGCAATACGCGTCAGAGCTCTATAAGAACGGAACTCTATAAATGCCTGACTTTGATGCAATCGTCGTAGGGTCTGGTATGTCGGGGGGCTGGGTGGCCAAGGAGCTTTGCGAACGCGGCGTTAAAACGCTCGTTCTCGAACGGGGTAAAGATATTGACCCCGCCAAAGATTACACGGATAATTTGGACCCTTGGGATAAAAAATTTTTGGACCGGGTTAGCCCCGAAGAGGCGAATACCCACTACGCCCGTCAGAAAGATGTTTATGTGTTCTTTGAAAGCACAAAGCACCTCTGGGTGAAAGATAGCGATCACCCTTACGCCACCGCAGAGGGGACCGATTACGAATGGTATCGGGGTTATCATGTCGGGGGGCGTAGTCTACTCTGGGCCCGGATGAGTTATCGTTTCTCGGACCATGACTTCAACGCTAACAAGGTCGATGGTATTGGAGTCGATTGGCCAATTCGGTATGCAGACTTGAAGCCTTGGTATGACAAGGTTGAAGCCTTTGCTGGCGTGTCGGGGAATAATGATGGTTTAGGACAGTTACCGGACGGCGTGTTTCTTCCTCCGTTTGATATGGATTGCGCCTCCCAAGCCCTTCAAGACGAAATTGCCAAGAATTACTCAGACCGCCAGCTTATTATCGGGCGGGTGGCCAATCTGTCACGCGCAACGCCAGAGCAAGAAGCGTTAGGACGCGGGCCGTGCCAATCACGTTATCATTGTTTTCGGGGTTGTTCTTACGGAGCTTATTTTAGCTCAAACTCCGCTACATTACCTGCCGCAAAACGGACGGGAAACCTCACCTTAAAGCCTGATTCTATTGTACATTCCGTTGTTTATGACCCTCAAACCAATCGGGCAACGGGCGTGAGAGTGATTGATAGGCTTACTAAAGAGACCACAACCTACACGGCGCGAGTCGTTTTTCTAAATGCGTCTGCCATCAACACTGCTGCTATCATGTTGCAATCTGCCACTGGCGATATTCCAAAAGGCCTAGCTAATAGCTCAGACCAAGTCGGTCGAAACTTGATGGATCATGTTGCCGGAGCGCGCGCAGATGCCGTTGTTGATGGCATAGACGATAAGTATGTCTTTGGGCGTAATCCGGGGCAGACCTATATTCCGCGTTACCGTAATTACCCGAATTACGATCAACCCTATAAACGTGGTTTCGCCTTTCAGGTTTATACCGGAAGGGGGAGTTGGACGGGTAATCGCCCAGGTGTTGGTGAAGTTTTTAAAACGGCTAATCAGAGTCCGGGGTCTTGGACAGTGACCCTAGATGCTTATGCGGAAGTCCTCCCAAATCCCGATAACCGGGTAACGCTGCATGAAACGCAGAAAGATAAATGGGGCATTCCTGTCCCTGTGATGGATGCACGTATGGGACCTAATGAATATGCTTTGCTAGAAGCCGCGTCGAAGGACGCCGAAGATATTTTGCGCAAAGGGAATTTCAAGAACATCAGAGTGCACCCTGTTCAGCCGACAAAGCCTGGTAATCGTATCCACGAAATGGGAACGGCTCGTATGGGACGTGACCCGAAAACATCGGTTTTGAATAAATGGAACCAAGCGTGGGACGTTAAAAACCTTTTTATCACAGACGGAGCGGCCATGACCTCATCGGCCATTCAAAACCCTTCCATCACCTATATGGCGCTTTCTGCTCGTGCGGCGAATTATGCCGCAGACCTCTTAGAAAAAGGAATTCTATAATGCCTCTCTCTCGACGTTTATTTATGGCTGGTTCGGCCGCGGCTCTCGCGCTTCCTGCCTGTAAAAATGGCGCTATTAGCGCAAAGAGATCAATAGATAAGGTTGGTCTTCAAACCTACACACTTCGGGATATGATGGCCGAAGATTTTGTCGGTACCTTCCGCATGATAAAGGAGGTGGGTTATGATTATGTGGAGTTGAACGAACGTAATTATGCCGAGAAGACACCAGCGGAATTGAAAGCCATTCTAGATGAGGTTGGCCTGCCAAGTCCTGCTACTCACATAAGCTACAAGAACTTGGCCAATGACGTTCCTGGTCTCATCAACACAGCGCGTACTCTTCAATGTAAATACATGGTTTTACCATATGTTGCGGACGATCAACGCTCGATGAATGATTGGAAACGGCATGCGGCGCTTCTGAATGATGCCGGGGAGAAGCTCGCGGATGAAGGCGTCACGCTTGCCTATCACAACCATCAATTTGAATTTGACGATTTGGGCGGCGGAACTACGGCCATGGACATATTATTCGACAGTGTAGCCCCTAAAAATGCGACATTTGAGTTGGACTTCTTTTGGACGAATTTAGCAAAGCAAGACATTCCTGCTTTGTTAAAAGCGCATCCTGGGCGTTTTAAACTTTGCCATATAAAAGACATGAAAGGTTCACCCGATGAAGCGATTGCAAATAATTACAGCTATGAAGAGATTCATCAGAAATTGATGGTGGATGTTGGGTCAGGTGTCACACCTTTTGAGGACTATTTCGCTCTTAATGATGTTTCTGGCATGGAGTATTTCATCGCCGAACATGACGGTCCGACTAAGCCTTACCGTCAATCGGCACAAAATATGTATGACGGCGTTAAAGCGCTCCGGTTTTAATGAAATTTGGGACAGCAAAACCTTATGGATATCTTTGCCTGTCTTTGTCTTAAGGTGTGTCGCAAATGGAAAGATTCAATAATCGGATGATTAAGCGTGATCTGCATTCGCGAATTTAAGGGCAATTATGCAATTTCGGTTAGTGGTCAAACCTCTGCAATCTGCCTAAACACGGACTGAGAGATTGAGATCATTCTGACCGATTAGCAATAAAATGCTTTTCATCGTCCTTTCTTCAAGGGCGGTCGTGTCTTTGTCGCAGGAGACATCTCTATATCTCTTATGAAATGCGCTGTAATAACTCTATACTGATAGAGACAGGCGGCAATTGGAGAGAGCTATATGAGTGATTTAGAACAGTTCAAATTGGAAACACGGGCGTGGTTGGCCGAAAATTGCCCTGCAGAGATGCGGATTCCGATGCAATCCGAAGAAGATGCCTGTTGGGGTGGCCGCAATTGGACATTTCAAAGTGATGCGCAAAAGCTTTGGTTAGAGCGTATGGCCGCGAAAGGTTGGACGGTTCCGACTTGGCCAAAGGAATATGGCGGTGCAGGACTATCTCGCGCTGAAGAAGTTGTTTTATTAAAAGAAATGGCACGTATTGATGCGCGGTTGCCTCTGTCTAGTTTTGGCATTTGGATGCTTGGGCCAGCGCTTTTAAAGTTTGGTAGTGAGGCTCAAAAAGCCGAACATCTGCCGAAGATTGCAAGGGGCGAAATTCGGTGGTGCCAAGGCTATTCCGAACCCAATGCTGGGTCTGACTTGGCGTCTCTTGCCACCAAAGCCGAAGATAAGGGCGATTATTACCTTGTGAACGGTCAAAAGGTTTGGACGTCTTATGCAGATAAGGCGGATTGGATTTTCTGTCTTGTCCGAACGGACAATACTGGCCGAAAGCATGATGGTATTTCCTTCTTACTATTCGATATGGAGTCTGAAGGAGTCGAGGCTCGCCCTATCACACTTATCTCTGGGAAATCAGCTTTTTGCGAGACATTCCTAACGGACGTGAAAGTACCCAAAGAGAATCTTGTTGGCGAACGCGGCAAGGGTTGGACAATTGCTAAATATCTTTTGACTCATGAGCGCGAAATGATTGGCGGCCAAGACGGCACCACGCGGCCTATGCACGAAATTGCAGCAGGAAGTCTCGGATTGGAAAACGGCATGTTGGCAGACGCTATGTTACGCACGCGGATTGCCGAAGCTGAAATTGATGAATGGGCGTTTAACCTAACGATGCGGCGGAAATTAGCAGAAGCGAAAGCAGGCGCTTCACTCGGTGCAGATAGCTCTATGCTGAAATATTACGGAACGGAGCTGAATAAGCGCCGATACGAATTGATGATGGATGCTGCGGGCCATGATGGTTTGGAATGGGAAGGTGAACGCTCCTCGAACGGGAAATTGCCGCGCGACTGGTTGCGGACAAAAGCTAATTCGATTGAAGGCGGCACATCGGAAGTGCAGTTGAACATCATTTCCAAACACATTCTCCAATTACCGGGGGCTTAAATCATGTCACTTCTTTTAAACGATGATGAGAAAATGCTCAGCGAAACGGCGGAAGGTTTTTTTAAGGAAAAAGCTCCTGTCTCGGCTTTGCGAAAATTGCGTGATGAACGAGATGAGACAGGTTATTCTCGTGAGTTATGGTCAGAGATGGCCGCGATGGGCTTTGCAGGGGTATTGGTCCCTGAAGAACAAGGCGGCGTCGACATGGGCGTTAAAGTGGCAGGCCTGCTAGCGGAACAAATGGGGCGCAATTTGAGCGCGTCGCCTTTTTTCTCAACTTCGGTTTTGTCGGCAACGGCTCTCAAAGAGAGCGGCGGGGACCTCGCCAAAACGTGGCTTGAAAAAGTTGCACTTGGAGACGCTGTCATTGCTCTGGGGCTGGATGAAGGCCGTAAGCATAATCCCATGGGCATTGAAACACGCGCGACGCGTTCCGGTAATGGGTTCAAAATCTCCGGTAACAAATCCATGGTTCTGGATGCTCATATTGCGGACGCGTTGATTATCGTGGCTCGTACAAGTGGCGAGCCGGGTGAGCGTGATGGCCTAAGCCTTTTTCTAGTTGAGAAAGATGCTGACAATCTTGATATCGAGCGCACAATAATGGTGGACAGCCGTAATGCGGGACGCCTGATATTAAACGATGTTGAAGTGACAGCTGACGCCTTGCTTGGAGACATCGATAAGGGGGCAGACGTCCTTGACCGTGTCATGGGTGCCGGACGCGCTGTCTTGGCCGCCGAGCTTTTAGGGGCAGGGTCTCAAGCCTTTGATGACACTGTTGCTTATATTAAGGAACGCAAACAATTTGGGAAAATAATTGGCGAATTTCAGGCTCTACAACACCGTGCCTCCCATCTTTATTCCGAACTTGAACTGTGCCGTTCAGCGGTTCTAGGCGCATTATCCGCGATTGATGCTGGCGATGATAATGCCTTGCGTCTGGCCGGTATGGCCAAAGCCAAGTTGGGGCAGGTAGCGAAATTAGCGGCTTTGGAAGGCATTCAAATGCATGGCGGCGTCGGCATGACCGACGAATATGATATTGGCCTGTTTCTTAAGCGAGTTCGTGTTTTGCAGGAATTATTGGGCGATGCGAATTATCACCTAAACGACTTCGCTAAGGGGTATGGTTATTAGAG
>CAZMEN010000111.1:0-5445 GCA_964565335.1 uncultured Algimonas sp.
GCGCAATAAATGTACGGGCTTTTACAAGACTATGACTGGATAGATAAAAAACGTTTCGGAAAACGCGTCTCCATGGCAGCATGGCTTGTGGTGCAACATGCAGATCATGATGTCGCCTTACAAAAATTAGCTTTGCAAAGAATGGAGCCTTATCTCAAAAGCAAGAAAGTCAGTAAAGGTGACTACGCCTATCTGTGGGACCGCGTCGCGGTCAATAGCGGCAAAAAACAGCGTTATGGTACGCAGCCCGATTGGGAATGCACAGCCGAGGGCACGTTGAACCTGCAACCTTTAGAAGACCCAGAGACCGTGAATAAAAGACGAAAAAAAATGGGGTTAGGCCCAGTTGAGGCCGCCTTGGCGGGAATGGCCAAAAGTGTCTGCGGATAATTCTTAGTTGAGCGGGCTTGATTATTTGGTCTTGCTGCCATTTTGCTGGGGGATTAGTTCATAATACCCCATCGCCTTAAGCCACTCCACCGACGGCTTTTTATCGGGCGATACGGGGTATAAATATTCACGTTCACACGCCGTATGCGGTTGCCCGTAAAGAGTCATATCGCGCTGACAGGCTTGCTTTTTCAGGAAACGTTCGCGCTCATATGGCGTGAGCGGGCGATAGTCTTGAAGGTCCTGTAGAAAATCAATATGGGGACGTCCTAATCCTAACAAATCCGGCATCGTTATCGAATGCGGCCAATCTTGGGAACCATGGGTCGTAACAATATTTTTATCCAGCCAGACACATTCTGGGCGGCCGTCTGCATACCATTGACCATTTTCATAATTTTCCCAACGCGCTTCCTCATTTCCATTCGCTATGGATAATCCGGAACGCGGGGTAATTTCCACGACAAGAGTACCATCTGGGGGCGGCATGTATTGAGAGGGAACATATGACCGAATGAAAACACCTAGAATAAAAATGCCTATGAGCAAACCTAAATGCCAAGCAGTATCTGCCCAGCTTACGGTTCGACGCAAAGACTTCTGAATACCAATGATTATCCAGAATAGCCCAAATAGTATCGTGATGTAAAAAAGCATAGCGAATGCGGAGGGCAGACCGTGCGACGCGCCGAAACTTGCAACAATTTCTACGCAATCAAACTGCGTAATTGCATAAATTAGGAGAAGCCGTAGGCTGATAAACCACAACACGCAAAATATAATCAAGCCGACAAAATCAAAAATGCCGAAATGAAATTTGCGGCGTTTCATAGCCTTTTGCCGACGATGCTACCAACGATAGAGCGGTTTTTCTCCCATAATTACTATATAGGCATTACAACCCTTATTTGCAATTTGGTGTTCATTTTAACATTGCCCATCATTGCAGACGATTCATCGCCTCACGCGAAGCTTGGCGCACGGCTTTATCGGCCTTTTCCGGCGGGGTGTTTGTACTGACTAAAACCACGGCTCTTTTTTCGGGGACAATAATGACTTGTGAGAGCCACATTGTATTTGACCCTGCATGAGAGTAAATCTTTCCAAACCCCTCTTTCTCGCTGACGCCCCAACCCAGCGCGTAATCTTCGTCTTCCGGCGTCATCAACACATAAGCTTTATCAAAGTTATCGATCGCCGTTTGGCCCGGTAAGAATGCCAAGGCGAATTGCGCCCAAACATCGTGTTGTGCGTGAACCGTGCCCGCAGGCCCCAAAACTTTGGGATTATCCGCGCCTGTCCACTCTTGTCCCGCAGGCTTTAGTTTCTTTTTGAATAAACTCTTTCTGTGGCCTTGCGGCTCATCGCCTTGCGGCGGGCCAAAGCCCCAACCGTCCTGCCCCATAATCTGCCCCAGCAGACCGTCTTTCATGGCCTGCTCCCACGGTTTATCGGTGATGACCTCTACCGCAGAGCCCGCCATAATATACCCCATATTGGAATATTGAAATTCTCCGACCGCTAATTCTGGTGGTTTTGCCAAGAGCAATGCCACCATATCGAGGCGCTGTGACCGCATGGGGCTATCATCAAAGATGCGTTTCATCATCCAACCCGCGCCAAAGTCTTTAATACCGGCGCGATGAGAAAACACATCCCGCATGGCAATGTCATTCCAAGCCGGATCGATGACGTCCACATGGTCTTTGAAAATTTCCGCTATCGATGCCCCCAGCGTCACATCTGTGTTTTTAACGCTGTCGATAAAGAGCAACGCCGTCATGGCTTTCGTGCAGGAGCCTATATGCCATTTATCGTTAAGGGTGACAGGTTGGTCTCCCCCCATTTCCCGGCTGCCTGCGACCGCCTTATTAATCATCAACTCATCATCCGCGCCATATTGGTAAGTACTGATGGCGAGGCCGACGAGAGCGTGCTCTTGCAAAATATCCTTTGCCAAAGCATCCAATGAAGACAGGTCTTCTGGTTTGGCTGAAGGCTTTATCGTTGAAACGTCCGTAATTTCCGCCGAGCTTTCTGTAACAGTATTTTGAGCGACAGTGTCTATCGGAGTTGTGTCCTCTACGGTTTCCTTTGGGTCCTGCGTTTTCTGACACCCAAAAAGAAAGGGAGGGATGAGCACCGTAAGACCCATAAAGCTCGTCATAAAAAGGCGTTTCATTTCAACTCCGCTCCCGCGTCTCATCATTATCCCTACCCTACTTATGTTGGAGGACTCCGCCCTTTCCGCAAGGGGAGAGTAAAAAACGCGTTTCAATCTGAACCTTTTTTGGGTTTTTACTGACTTATAGGGTACACATCTATGAAAGAGGCGCCGAACCGTCAAAGTGACCCCAGCCGAGAATGACATATCCAAAGCGGTATTATTAGACCGTTATCAAACGTCACTGGCAATTGACGGTGACCGCGATGCGTTTGAACGGCTTTATAAACGGTGGCATAAACGCTTCTTTCGCGTCGCTTTACGGCTTATGAAACACCATGAAGAGGCGCAGGATGTCATGCAGGATGCTGCCCTGACCCTCGCAAAGAATATTCATAAATTAGACAACCCCGACAGGTTTTCTACTTGGGCCTTTACCATTATCCGTCGCCGCGCCGCCGATCATATTCAGCGTAATATTAAGCGCAGAGAGACGCGGGACCGCGTGGAAACAGAGCTGTCATCGCGCCCCCCTGTAACGCAAAATACAGATTGGGCCGCAGAGCGCATGGATTTGCAACGCGCCCTTATGGATTTGCCTGAGCAAGACCGTCTTTTACTGACGCTCTTTTATATTGAAGGTCTGACCGGGGCAGAACTCTCGGCCATTTTAGACATCCCGCTCGGCACGGTGAAATCCCGGCTGTTTACGGCGCGGGATAAACTTAAATCTGTTTACGACACTATAACCCCGCAAAAAGGAGACCACTATGCAGGACTTTGACAAGGAATTAGAACGATTATTGAAAGAAACCGATACGCAAGGATTTACCGATTCTATTGATGAAACGGGTTATTACAAAACAGCGTTTCAGAGTTTTCGCGGCCAAGGCAGCGCTTTGCGTATCAGTACATGGTTAGGAATTTTCCTGTTTGGCGGGTTTTTACTTTTCTGTATTTGGAAATTCATTCAAGCTGAAACCGTACAGGAGCAAATCTTTTTTGGAGTTTGGGCAATATTGCTGAACTCGGCTCAAATCGCGTTGAAGCTCTGGTTTAATATGCAGCTTAACCGCCGCGTCGTGTCGCAGGATTTAAAGCGTCTGCAATTCGCCGTCGCTGCCCTTGCCAAAGACAGACATTGAATTTTGGATAAGACAAGAAAAAACCCGCCCTCGAATGAGAGCGGGTTTTTTATAAGGTAAAAATCTCGTCTTACTTTTTCGCGAGTAGGTCGCGAATTTCGGCCAAGAGAACTTCGTTTGCAGGCGGAGCCGCTGGCGCTGCCTCTTCTTCTTTTTTCTTCGCCTTATTCATACCTTTAATGACCATGAACATGACAAAGGCTACGATGATGAAAGAAATCAAAGCTGTGATAAAGTCACCAATGTTAATCAAAACGGCTTCTTTAACAACTGTTTCACCGTCCATCACGGCCTCAGACATTGTGATATTCAGACTCGCCAAATCAATCCCGCCCATGATTGGGCTGATAAGCGGCATAAAGACGCCATCAATAAATGACTTCACGACCGTTCCAAAAGCAGAGCCCATGACAAAACCAACGGCCATGTCCACTAAATTGCCTTTCATGGCAAATTCTTTAAATTCAGATACCATTCCCATGGATATTCCCCCAAATAATTAATGACCCCAGATGGCCATAAAGGGGATATAATCCGAGGCTTAACTTAGGTCAATAGGAGGGCTTTGGGAGCCGACTTTTGAAAGTCAAATTTCAAGAGGGCAAAGCCAAACCGAAAACTGGTATTTAGCTTTTGGAAGCGTCAATTTTCTCGCGCAAGTCTTTGCCCGTACGGAAAAAGGGCACATGCTTTTCGGGTACAAAGACATCGGTACCTGTCCGGGGATTGCGTCCAGCGCGGGCTTTACGATGACGCACGGAAAACGCGCCAAAACCTCGAAGCTCAACACGCGCGCCGCGTTCCAAAGTTTGTGTAATGGATTCCAGCACCACAGCGACAACACGTTCCATATCCCTGCGTGTCAGGTGATCATTATCGGCGTGAAGATTATCAATCAGTTCAGAGCGCAGCATAAAGTCTTAATGCGTCAGCCTACCCTGTGTCGTCAAGTCGTTTTGATGAGAACCTTATTTTTCAGACAGTAAAACGCCCGCTTACCCTGCGATGGATAAACGGGCGTTTGAAATTATGTCAACCGCGAGGCGGTTGAGCCGTAAAACGACCTAGTTGTCGCCCTTCAAAGCGGCGCCAAGGATGTCGCCCAAAGACGCACCAGAGTCAGCAGACCCGTATTGCTGGACAGCTTCTTTCTCTTCAGCGATTTCGAGCGCTTTGATAGAGAGCGTAGATGTCCGTGTCTTACGATCAACACGTGTGATCATAGCGTCAACCTTATCACCAACGGCGAAACGCTCCGGACGCTGCTCTGAGCGTTCGCGGGACAAATCACCCTTACGGATAAAGGCTGTTGTTTCGGCATCATCTTCACCGAAGACAACTTCGATACCGCCAGAGTTCACTTCTTTCACCGTACAAGTGACAGTCGCGCCGCGTGCAGCGCCTTTAGCACCTGCTGGCATTGTGTCTTTGACAAGCTGCTTGATGCCAAGAGAGATACGTTCCTTCTCGATATCCACTTCGAGGATTTTGGCTTCGACTTCGTCGCCTTTTTTATAATCTTGAAGCGCTTCTTCGCCAGATTTCTCCCAAGAGAGGTCAGACAAATGCGCCATACCGTCAATGTCGCCGTCCAGTCCAATAAACAGACCAAATTCAGTGACAGAGCGAACTTCGCCTTTGATTGTCGAGCCAACGGGGAAACGATCCGTGAAGCTATCCCAAGGATTGTCTTGAACCTGCTTGATACCCAAGGAGATACGGCGCTTCTCTTGATCGACTTCGAGA
>CAZMEN010000112.1:0-5326 GCA_964565335.1 uncultured Algimonas sp.
GGGTACACACGGTTGGGCTGTCTGATACGCCGTGTATAAAGTTGGCGTTTCGCCGTATTAGAGATTTCCGTTATCAAGTGGGAATTATTCAAAAGGCCTTCATTGGCGAAAACCGTATAAGCCGTCGTTAATTCCAACAAATTTACTTCTGAAGCCCCCAAGGCAATGGAATAATGTGGTTTCAATGTTGTTTTTATCCCGAACCGATTACCGATTTCTGCTACACGGCTCGGGCCTATTTCTGCGCCAATTTGCGCCGCGATTGTGTTGATGGAGAGCTTCAAAGCTTCTCGCAAAGTCATTGGGCCGCGATAGCGACGTGTGTAGTTTTCTGGCTCCCAACCTGAAATGTTGGTAGGCTGGTCAATACGAATTGTTCCTGGTGTGAACCCATCTTCAATGGCTGCCGCATAGACGAAGGATTTGAAAGAAGATCCCGGTTGTCTCTGCGCTTGACTGGCGCGATTGAATTTAGACGCATTATAGTCTTTCCCTCCTACCATAACGCGTACGGCGCCGTCGCGGTTATCTATACTGACCAAAGCAGACTGACTGACTTGTTTTTCTTTGCTCGAAGCCTCCAGAATTTTGTTCACAGCGTCATGAGCCATTGTTTGGCGTTTTGTATCAATCGTTGTTTTGATGATGAGGTCTTTGGTCTTGGTTCCTACGAGCTCCGCAGCGCGTTCGGTAATATAGTCAAACGCATATCCAATAATCGCTTCATCAATGACTGGGTCGCTTTCATCTATAATAATTGGCTTGTCTTCACGCGCGGCAATTTCTTCTTCAGGCGTAATAAAACCAGCGGCTGTCATCCGCTCTAAAACTAAATAAGAACGCTCTAGTGCCCCTTCAAAATTTCGAGTCGGATCATAGCGGCTCGGTGCCTTGGGAAGGGCAGCCAGTAGAGCGGCTTCCGAAAGGGAGAGTTCTCTAGCGCTGTGATTAAAATATTTCTGAGCAGCGGCTTCAACGCCATAAACTTGTAAGCCTAGATTTATACGATTTAGATAAAGTTCTAAAATCTCTGGCTTACTCAACATTGCCTCCATGTCGCGGGCCAAAAGCATTTCTTGAACTTTACGGCGATAGGTTTTTTCCGGCGTTAAAACCATATTTTTGACAAGCTGCTGGGTGAGCGTCGACGCGCCTTGGGATTTATCACCCTTGGCTGTGTTATTAAGCAGGGCCCTTAAGACCGCTTTGTTATCAATGCCCGCATGGTCATAAAACCGTTCATCCTCGATCGCCAAAAAAGCATCGGCTATAAAACTTGGCATTTGATCAAGTTTCAAAGGTTCGCCAATGTAAGGACCGCGATGTCCAATGACCTTACCATCTTTGTCCAATATTGTAATATTGGGCTTTAGATTCATTTCCCACATGGTCGCTTTATCCGGCAGGGGCGGTAATCCTTCGAGCAGGTAATAGCGCGCCTGAAAATAACCCAAAGCAAAAATAATGCTGACAGCAGCTACAATGGAAAGCCATATCGCGCGCTTACGTCGGCGTTCATTGTCATTCGCTACATTTATGTCGGCGCGATAGGTTGGCATAATTTCCATATAGTGTATGTGGCCTTATGGTTGCTAAATCAAAAATTCCCTTTTGGAAAACCAAAAATATGGCGGAACTCAGTCCGCAGGAGTGGGAAAGCCTTTGCGACCACTGCGGGAAGTGCTGTTGCATCCGTCTAGAAGATGAAGATGACGGCTCAATTTATATCACAGACGTGGCATGTAAGCTTTTCAGTCCGGAGAGCTGTGCCTGCGGTGACTATTTGAATCGTAGTCAGCGCGTGCCTGATTGTGTGACGATTACGCCCGAGAACGTCGATAAACTCCACTGGATGCCGCAGACTTGTGCGTACCGGTTAGTGTCAGAGGGTAAAGACTTGCCCGACCACCATCATTTAGTGTCCGGCTCCAAAGAGACAATTCATGACGTTGGTATGAGTGTGCAAGATGCTGTCGTGAGCGAGGAGCTGGTCGATGAAGACGAAATTCCTCATCGTATTGTTATCTGGCCCGGAGAGCCTGATATTAATTAGGAGCGCCTTGTTTGTGACGTCGAGATAACACTCTAATTATTGTATGCTTCTTCGCGTTTGCGGATGAGATTACGCTTTAAAGTTGAATTTTTATCACAACCTTGTCACATAATGTTACAAAGCGTGAAATTATCATGATTTTGCGTGTGTTAGACAGGAATCTAAGTCATAGGGTGAGACCTATAATGACAGTTTTTTAACGCTATAAGACACAATGGTGTCACAATAAAAAATGGTTGAAGACGGAAGAGACTTATGACGGATACAGGCCTTTCCCCCACACCCGCGAATGATGAAGTGACGCCGACGCAACACGGACTGGGTATACGGCATAGCGATTTTGATACCCTGTGTGAGGGGTTGGACTATGCAGCTAAGGCGCGCACAGGGCTTAATTATTTTGATGGGAAAGCCCGGCTGAAAAAGGCTCTGAGTTACAAAGACTTGCGCGATAAGGCGGTTGATTTAGCGTTTCGCCTTGTGAACTTTGCGCCAAAAGACTCACGAATTGGCATTGCCGCTGTTTCAACGCCTGAGTTTGCGGTTTTATTTTTCGCCTGCCAATATGCAGGGCTTGTGCCTGCGCCCTTGCCATTACCTGTAACGTTAGGCGGGCGCGGCAGTTATGAGCGTCAATTACAACGTATGGCCGATACGGGTGACTTTCACGCGCTTTTCACACCTGAATCGATGGAAGGTATAATGAGCTCGGCCTTAAACGACCTCGCGATTCCGGTTCACACATTCGAATCTGTGATGGATTTACCGAAGGGTAAAGAATTACGTCCGTTCGGAAAGAATGACCTTTGCTACATTCAATACAGCTCAGGCAGTTCCAGTTCACCAAAAGGTATTATTGGCACGCAAAGTTCGGTCACCGCGAATTGTTTAGCCATCACAAAACATGGTATGCAAGTGAATGATAATGACCGCTGCACGAGTTGGTTGCCTCTATATCATGACATGGGCCTTATCGGCTTTCTAATTGCCCCGATGTTAAGCCAAATGACGGTTGACTACATAGATCCTCAGGACTTTACGCGTCGCCCAATTACTTGGCTTCAGCTCATTAACGACCACAAAGGGACACTCTCTTACAGCCCGACATTTGGGTATGAACTCTGCGTACGCCGTTGGCGCGAAGATCGCGAGTTGGACTTGTCTAGCTGGCGTGTCGCGGGAATTGGCGGCGATATGGTCCGTCCAGAGCCTTTGACTGAGTTCCAAGAGTTGTTTGGTAATATGGGCTTTAAGCCTGGTTCGTTTACCCCGAGTTATGGCTTGGCTGAGACGACTTTGGCGGCAAGTTTTACGCCTTTGGGGCAGGGCCTTAAAAAGCACACGATCGATATGGACCGTTATGAACGCACAACAGAAGCTGTCACGGCCTCTGATTTGACGCCGGAAGCTGCGAAGCGGACATTTGTGGCTTGCGGGACAGTCCTACCTGATCACGAAATCGAAATACGTGACTTCCAAAACAATGTTCTCTCTGGATCTCAGGTCGGACGTATTTGTTTGAAAGGCCCATCAGTCTCTCCGGGGTATTTCCGCAATTCACAAGCCACAGAAGCTGCTTTTACAGCGGATGGCTGGCTTGATACTGGAGATTTGGGGTATTGGCTGGACGATCAAATCGTCGTAACCGGACGTTCTAAAGACCTTATTTTATGGCATGGACGCAACATATGGCCACAAGATATAGAATGGGCGGCCCAAGCGGCAGCACCTCACCGATGCGGTCGCGCCTGCGCCTTCTCGATTGGCGGCGCGGGCGATGAAAAGCAAATCATGCTCCTGCTGGAATGCCGTACACGAGATGCGGATTTATTGGATGAAATTTTCAAAGCTGTTACAGCTGCAATTCGATTGGAAGTGGGTGTTCCTGTAAGATTACAGCTTGTGCCAAAATCTACGATGATTGTTACCAGTTCTGGTAAATTGTCCCGCGCTCGCGTTAAAGAAAAGTTCTTATCGGGCGAAATCATTGACTTACAAAACCCTGACACAGTGCGGGTCGTCGAAAACAAGGCTTAATAGTCTGTGCCCCAACATATTGCGCTCACGGGCGCGACAGGGTTTGTAGGACGACATTTACTGCGTCGCCTTTTAGATGAAGGCCATAGTGTTAATGTGCTTGTGCGTAATCCGGAGGCGCTCACTGATTTTAATGATGATAGTTTGACCGTCACGAAAGGCGACCTTCAAAGTGATTTGTCGAATTGGGCAAAGAGTGCGGATTGCATCATTCATTTGGCTGGACTCGTAAAGGCGAAGACTTGGAGTGATTACGACAATGTCAATGTAAAGGGGGCAAGCGCCGTCGCACAGGCTGCGACCCATGATGAAACCCCTCATATCATTCTTATGTCTTCTATGGCGGCGCGGGCACCAGAGCTTAGTTATTACGCGAAATCTAAATACCTAGGCGAAGAAGCTGTGAAATCCAAATATTCTGGCGCGCTTTCAATCATTAGAGCGCCTGCCGTCTTTGGGCCGGGCGACAAAGCCACTAAACCCATTTTCGATTTCATGCGTAAGGGCTGGTTGCTGTCCGCAGGGGGGCGAGGTTGGAAAAAACGGTCTGTGGCAATGGTTTACGTTGACGACCTAGTAGATAATATTCTCTCTAAGGCCTTGGGCGGGGCATATATAAATCGAACCGTATCGCCGTCCTCGATTGGCGCTATGACTATGCCGGAGTTTGCAGGATATGCGAGTAGGGCTTTGAAAAAGCCTGTAAGGGCCGTTCCAATACCTCTTAGCCTCCTTTATCCGTTGGCGGCAGTCACAACAATTACACTTCGACTGTTCGGAATTGGGCACTTGAGTCTAGGAAAGCTGGCAGAGTTCCGTTATGAGCATTGGCAGAGTAATGATTTAGTGACGAATCCCACCCTTATGACGACTGCCATAAAGGAAACGATTAACAGCTATGTATAAGCCAAGCCGTTTTTAAACGGGGAGTGATGTGAGCCGTTCAATGACGCATGATGAAATTTTTGACAAGGTATGCGAGCTGCTCAAGCCTTATAACCCCCAGAACCGCCCTATCCTTAGTGAGAGCGGGATTATGTCTGATTTAGAGGTCGACTCTGTTGCTGTTTTTGATTTGGTAATGGGGTTGGAGGACCACTATGACATTTCCATTCCGATGGAGATGGTTTCCGATATCAAAACTGTCGGTGAACTCGTCAATGCCGTCAAAGAACTGACATCCGAATAGGGGCCGATATGTCTACGCTTTTTGATAAATATGCGCCGCTGCAAGCC
>CAZMEN010000113.1:0-5158 GCA_964565335.1 uncultured Algimonas sp.
TCGATACCAGAACCTAAATCTGGCGCGTCTACCAATTCCGCCACACCCGCACGATGTTTGTGTAAAGTAGGAGCCGCGAATTACCCGCAACTTCCTATCACGTCAACTCTCTTTTGCCGTCATTTCCACGCGTTTCATTGTCCATCCAAAGGCGATTAATCCAGAGATGATGTTTGCGGTGGCCATACCGATAAATGCCCCGGTCAATCCGGCCATGTGAACACCGATAAAAATGAAGGCGACATAAAGAAGAAGTGACCGAATTATCGTGTAGATTAAACCATATATGGGCCTGCCAATCGCATTTAACCCTGCAGCGCTGACAAAGACGAACCCATACGCAAACACTGTTATGGGAACGATATAAAAATATGGAATAATTTTTCCAATCAAGATGGCATCGCTGGTAAAGACACCTGCAATTTGTTTTGCGAAAACAGCTAAGATAACTGCCATCACAGTGCCCCAAATGAAACAAATCCAATAACAGACGCGGAAAGCTTCTCTAACCCGCTCAGTTTTTCCGGCGCCGCCATTTCGCCCTGTAATGGCCCCAATACAGGCAGACAAGGCATAGAGCATGCCAACGGAAATAAGTTCAGCACGGCTCGCCACACCAAAAGCGGCAACATCGGCCTCACCTAAAGCTAGGCCAATGATTGAAACTGCAGCAAATGTGGCCACGGGGACAATAATATTTGTACCCGCTGCGGGTAAACCAACCTGCCCGATTATCCTCCAAGCATTGCGAATAGACGCCAGAGTCATATCGCCAAAATCCACAACTTTTCTATGCAGCAGCACAATATAGAGACCAAACAGGGCTCCGATTATATTCCCAATCAAGGTGGCCAAGGCCGCGCCTTGCACTTCGAGACGCGGGAAAGGCCCCCATCCAAAAATCAAAAACGGATCTAGCGCTATATTGATTAGCGCGCCCATAATCATAATCGCGCTGGGTAAAGCCGCTTCGCCATGCGCCCGTAAAATATTATTCGACATGCTCGCAACAGAGAGAACAACCAGCCCCGGCAGCGTAATTAACAAATACCCTCTTGCCATTTCACTAACCGCCTCACTGGCGCCTGTCAGAGCCAGGAATATGGGAATGCAGAGCATCATGATCGCGACAAGCGCACTCATGACCGTCAGTCCCATAAGAATAGCCGCCGCCGCATGACGGTCGGCTTTTTCTCTATCCCCTTGCCCGAGCGCTCTTGAAACTGCGGACATTGTGCCCGCCCCCAAACCGATATTGGCGCTATTACCCATAAATGTAAGCGGAAACCCTATGGTCAGCGCCGCAAGCGCCATAATGGCTAAATCAGGACGGGCTTCATCTGTTAAACGCCCAAGGTAAATTGTATCGACAATCCCCGTTGAGATAAGCGCAATAACCGCCAATGAAAAAGGCCCCAGCATGCGAAACACATGACGGCTGATGGAGCCTTCTAAAACGTTGGTAGGAGAGACCGATGTCACGTTAATAGTGCGCTTTCTCTGATGGCTCTATTCATCCCGATGAGACGGTGCATAGGCCGCCAAAGTGGCCATTTGCGTAATCTCTGACGCCGTTGCGCCAAGGTTACAAATCTGCACGGGCTTTTCTAATCCGGTGAGGAACGGCCCCAAGACAGTGGCCCCGCCTACAGAGTCCAAAAGCTTCGTCGAAATAGACGCGGAATGAATAGCCGGCATGACCAAGACATTCGCCGAGTCCGTCAGGCGCGAGAAAGGATAGGTGAGAACATGCATCGGATCGAGCGCCACATCGGCCGCAATATCGCCTTCATATTCAAAGCTCACATCGCGCTCGTCCAGAATCTTCACAGCCTCACGCACTTTTTGCATACGCTCGCCCACTGGGTTACCAAATGTCGAGTAAGACAAAAAGGCCACACGGGGTGTGAAGCCGAATTGTTCGGCAAAATGCGCCGTAGATTCGGCGATATCGGCCAGATCTTGCGACGTTGGTAATTCAGTAATATTGGTATCAGCAATAAAGAGCGTGCGGCTCTTATTGACCACAACACTCACGCCCATTGTGCGTTCATGCCCGGCATGTCCAAGAACCATTTTTACGTCATTAAGCGCAATGTCATAGCTCCGCGTGACCCCCGTAACCATACCGTCGGCCAAACCGTGATGGAGCAATAGCGCGGAGAATACATTTCGGTCATTATTGACAAGGCGCTGTGCATCACGCCGTAGGAAACCACGCCTTTGCAACTTACCGTAAAGATATTCCGTGAATTCAGCATTCCGGTCAAACAGGCGCGCATTCAATACCGTTAGGCTCTCGGGTTTCTCAATACCGAGCAGCTTCATATTGTCATATATCGGCTTTTCACGGCCAATGAGAATCGCTTTGCCTAGGCCGCGTTGCTGGAACGATTGCGCAGCGCGAATGACGGCAGGCTCTTCGCCTTCGGCAAAGATAATTGTCTTGGGCTCTTGTTGAACAGAAGCCGTAATGCCTTGCAGGATAGCCGCCGTTGGATCCTGACGACGGGCTAAGGATTTCTTATAGGCGTCCATATCCTCAATCGGTTTGCGCGCCACGCCGGTATCCATCGCTGCCTGCGCCACATAGGGCGGAATGTCGGATATCAAACGCGGGTCGAAAGGCGCAGGAATAATATAATCAGGCCCATAAGAGGGGCGCGCTCCGTGATAGGCAGCGGCAACTTCTTCGGGGACGTCCTGACGGGCGAGGTCAGCGAGCGCTTGTGCGCAAGCCAGTTTCATTTCCTCGTTCACATTGCGCGCCCGCACGTCCAAGGCCCCGCGGAAAATATATGGGAAACCCAGCACATTATTGACTTGGTTCGGATAGTCCGAGCGCCCTGTTGCAATGATGGCGTCATCGCGGACTTCTTTGATGAGCTCTGGCGAAATTTCCGGATCAGGGTTCGCCATAGCGAAAATAATCGGATTTGGCGCCATGGAGGCGACCATGTCTTTGCTGACAATACCGGCTACGGATAAGCCAAAGAAGACATCCGCCCCCTTCATCGCCTCTTCTAGAGTACGCAGCTTCGTATCAACAGCGTGGGGCGCTTTCCACTGATCCATATATTCTTTTCGGCCTTGATAAATCACGCCTTTACTGTCCACGACGATCGCGTTCTCATCTTTGACGCCGAGGCGTTTGACAAGGTTCAAAACAGATAATCCAGCGGCGCCAGCGCCTGAGAGAACTAATTTAATATCTTCAAATTTGCGGCCCGTCAGATGGCACGCATTTATTAAGCCCGCTGTGGCGATAATTGCTGTGCCGTGCTGGTCATCATGGAAGACTGGAATATCGAGCTTGTCGCGTAATTCCTGTTCGATAATGAAGCATTCGGGCGAGCCGATATCTTCGAGATTAATGCCGCCAAATGTATTGCCGAAACGCCGGACGCATTCAATGAACGGTTCGGCTTCTTCTTCTTCAACTTCGATGTCGAAACTATCAATATCGGCGAAACGTTTAAAGAGGACGGACTTTCCCTCCATTACAGGTTTAGAGGCCGCTGCACCCAAATTGCCGAGCCCTAAAATGGCCGTGCCGTTCGATATAACGGCAACCATATTCCCTTTGGAAGTATAATCGTAAACTGTGTCGGGGTCGGCTGCGATAGCTTCTACGGGAACCGCAACACCGGGCGAGTAAGCCAGCGATAAATCACGCTGGGTCGCCATAGGCTTTGTGGCTTGGAGAGCAAGTTTCCCGGGTGTCGGAAAAGCGTGGAAATCAAGCGCTTGCTGATCTGTAATGTAAGTTTTCTTGGGGGGGCGAGGCGTGAGTTTTTTCATCGATATCTCCGCTGATTGAACTGCGGTCGCGAACAATCAGTGTGATGCGTTAGTGTGCGCTTTAATGCGCGGCGACGATCCATTTTTTGAAGCCGGATCCACTTCGTATCGCTTTGTCATCTCAACTGGCGAACTGCAGTCGCGAACGTCAGTTTGGTCTGAGGCAATGAAGCGATTGGATTTGTTTAACCTGTTCGGCGGACGGCGCAATGTTTTATCTCCCTCCATTTCACCCATAATGCCGAAATATATTCGCATATATTTTAGGCGAGCCCTTGCCCTAGCGCATTATTTATGTGCATTTTCGCGGAGAAGTTCCGTTGTTGGCAAGGTTGGGTAGGCAGATTATCGACTCCCGCCGCTTTGGCTTGCATGAAACCTCAATACTTGGTCACGCGTGGAGAATCTCATGAAAAAAATATAAGCCATTATCAAACATTTCAAATTGGATGAAGTTAAAGAAGACCTACAGGGCTTCAGCCTACAAGGCATGACTGTCCTCGAAGCCAAGGGCTTCGGTCGTCAAAAAGGACACACGGAACTATATCGCGGCGCGGAATATGTCGTAGACTTCCTCCCGAAATTGAAATTAGAACTCGTCGTTGCGGATGACCAAGTCGAAAGCGCTTTAGAAGCTATCCAAACAGCGGCAAAAACAGGCAAAATTGGTGACGGTAAAATCTTCGTCTCTGACGTCAGCCAAGCCATTCGTATTCGCACAGGCGAATCCGGAGACTCAGCCCTTTAGGCTGCGTCTCACACATTTATTCAACAGAAATCAGACTAATAAATAAGGAAATTGGGAAACATGTCCGATACTGAAAAACTACTAAAACAAATCAAAGACGAGGATATTAAATTCGTCGATCTGCGCTTTACTGATCCAAAAGGTAAGATGCAGCACGTCACATTCCATACGGATTTGGTCGATGAAGACCTCTTCACAGACGGAACAATGTTTGACGGCTCCTCTATTTCGGGTTGGAAAGACATTAATGAATCTGACATGGTTCTTCTGCCAGATGCCTCGACAGCTAAAATGGACCCGTTCTATCAGCAAGATACGATCGCCCTATTCTGCGACGTTATCGAACCCGATGATGGGTCTGCTTATAACCGCGACCCACGCGGTACGGCCAAAGCTGCCGAAGAATATATGCGCGCCGCCAAAGTGGGCGACGATGTGTTCTTTGGCCCCGAAGCTGAATTCTTCGTTTTTGACGATGTACGTTGGAATACAGAACAAAACGTCACAGGTTATTCTATCGACTCCTCTGAACTGCCGCAAAATACAGGCACGCAGTATCAAGGCGGCAATATGGGTCACCGTCCAGGACCAAAAGGCGGTTACTTCCCT
>CAZMEN010000114.1:0-4694 GCA_964565335.1 uncultured Algimonas sp.
AAGACGGCACGACCATTCCCGAGGGCTTCATACGAGACAATAAACCTTATGCGGAAGTTTTGCGGGCGTTACAGGATAACCCGCGCGCGCTTTTAGAAGGCCCGATTGCCGAGGCGATTATCGCCAAGACCCAAATTCCGCCCCTTCCCGGCACGCTGACTTTGGATGATATGGCCGCCTATCAGCCGCAAAAGACCGAAGCGCTATGCGGCACTTACCGCGCGCATATATTATGCGGCGCGCAGCCGCCCTCCTCTGGCCCTGTCACCGTGATGTCAATTTTGGGTATGCTCGAGACTTTCGACATGACCGCATTGGGGCAGTCGGAACAGGCTTGGCATGTTTTCGCCGAAAGCTCTGCACTCGCTTATGCCGACCGTAATAAATATGTGGCCGATCCCGACTTCGTCGACGTTCCGGTCAAGGCGATGCTCAACAAGGATTACCTTAAAAGCCGCGCAGCCCTCATTAATGAGGGCACGGCCATGACAGAGGTGAAAGCCGGTAACCCCGTTGATTTTATTCGCGGGCAAGACGCCACGCCTGACAGTCCCGGAACGTCCCATTTCACCATTGTCGACAAAGACGGACTAACCGTTTCCATGACAACGACCATCGAATCGGCTTTCGGGTCTCAGCGCATGGTCAAAGGCTTTATGCTCAACAACCAATTAACTGATTTCTCTTATCGGCCCGTCGACGCAGACGGCAATCCTATTGCTAACGCACCTGCCCCGCGTAAGCGGCCGCGCAGTTCAATGTCGCCGCTGATTGTCTTTAACCCAGAGGGTGAGTTTCTGTTCACAACAGGCTCCCCTGGCGGCAATTCGATCATTGCCTATACTGCCAAAAGCGTGGTGGGCATGATTGATTGGGGCCTCAGCCCGCAAGAGGCGATTGAACTGCCCAATGTGATTTCTCGCCGCGGCCGTGTCAGGTTAGAGTCCCAAGATTTAAAATCCGAAGAGACGGACGAAGTTGATCGCGGCGCAGGCGCTGTGGAATTCGGCCTCTCAAATGATATCGTTTCGGCGTTTGAAGCGGCAGGCCATCAAGTCGTAAGATCTAAAGGCGAGATTTCAGGGCTGCATATTATCTACCGCAACGCCGATGGCACGCTAACGGGCGGCGCTGACCCGAGACGCGAAGGTGTCGCGCTTTCCGCTCAATAGAGGTTTTAAGGAAAAAATCTAAAGACGCTTTTGCACCGCCGGAAGGCTAAGTCGGAAATGTGTGCCCGTTTCGTCGGTACGCACCAAAACTAAATCCCCGTTTTGAGCGGCCGCGAGTTCTTTGGAAATTGTAAGGCCCAATCCCGTCCCACCGTCTACGCCTTGTGAAGCCGCAAAAGCGAGGAACAGGTTCTTCTGCGTCCGTTCAGGCAGGCCCGGCCCGTTATCTATTACATCGATGTAAACGGTCTCGTCCGTGATCTCTGCCTCCACAATGATTTTGGATGTCGCGCGGCCGCGCATGGCCTGCGCCGCATTACGGAAAAGATTATGCAATATACGGTAAGTCTGGTCCGGATCCGCCATCACCTGCAAGGCTGACGGGACTTTATTTTTAAAGTCCAGTTCAGGGAAATGCCCCGATGTGTCGCCCGCGACCTCGCCGAGCAGGAAAGAAATCCGCACGGATTGAAGCTGGGGGTCGGCTGTTTCTGCGCGCGAAAAGGCCAGCACCTCTTCTGTCAGGCCTACGCCGCGCTCCACTGTCCGCACGAGCTTCTCGCCCATATCGATAACTTTTTCATCCTTGTGAGTGGTTAAGCGGTCAGAGATTAAAAGAGCTGTTGAGAGCACATTGCGCAAATCATGATTAATTTTCGCAACAGATAACCCCAATCCTGCCAAGCGCTCCCTCTGGCGGAAGGCGGACCGCAAAGATTGTTTCATATCATAAAATTCTCGTTCCAATTCACCGATTTCATCTTTGCGGCGATTGGAGCGGCCTAAATTTTGGCGATATTGCGGATTTTGGCGGAACGTCTTCATCCCCGCGAGTAATTGCTGCAAAGGCCGCACAATAGTCAGCAACATAGCAAAATAAATGAGCGCGCCTGTAATAATCGCAATGGCCAGAGATAAGAAAAAGATTCGTTCGAAATAATCACGCAATTCTGTCTTGATCGCTTGCCTCGGAATGACGAGTTCCATGCGCTCCTGGCCTATAACAGGAGGGTTCGCAATCACTCTCAAACGGTCATCTCCGGCGGAGAAGAAATCACCAAATGTATCGCGAAAAAGGGGCCGCCGTTTTGTATCCCGCATATCCACCTCGATATATTTCACATCAGCGGGAGGCGCCCCTAATATCAACGCCGTCATACCATCCTGTTTGATGGCCACCAATTCCACATCTGTCTGTTCAATAAAGTCTTTCGACAACATCTCAGACGCTTCGTAATCAGGAACGCCTGTTAAGGCCTGGGTCAACAGTCCGGCCTGATCAATGCGCTCCATAAGGTAAGTTTGACGGTAAAGCGCCGCTGACGGTATAAACAACACAAGCTCCGCCAGCATGACGAATCCAATCGTCATCATCAGGAGCTTGGCCGAAAGGCGTCTGGCGATAGAGCCGTTTAACATAGTGTTGGATTACCCTGTTTCACTCGCGCATGAAAGACGGATATTAAAAGGCTGCCTTTAATGCAGGCTGGCGAAAAACCCTGCGAGTTTCTTTGTCTTGGGCGAAAAGAGTGTCTCTGTGTACCAAGAGCCTGCGGCGCGCTTCACGATTTCAGAGCGTGTCGGGTAAGGCGATATAAACGCCGTTAAGCCGCGTATCTTGACCTTATTCGCCATCGCCAAAGAGATAAGCTGAATGATCTCGCCCGCGCCTTCGCCGACGCAAGACGCACCGAGGATTTTCCCCTTGGGCGTGGCTACAATTTTAATCCCGCCTTCAGTTTTACGCTCAGCAATGGCGCGGTCATTTTCTTCAAATTTCCATTGCACAATTTTCACATTCCCGTGGGCTTCTCGCGCTTGCGCCTCCGTCAGGCCGATTGATCCCAATTCAGGTTCGGAATAAATGGCCGCCGGCATGCGGTCTGTGGTGGCCTTTGCAAGCATTCGCGCCAAGAAGGGCGGCATGAAGTAAAAATGCTTTATCAATGCGCCTGCATGGAAACCCGCGGCGTGAGTCAACCCGCCCATATCCTTGGCGACATCCCCTGCGGCGTAAACGCGTTTGTTACTTGTACGCAGGTCGGCCTCAACGGCGATACCGCGGCGGTCATAGTCAACCCCTGCGGCCTCGAGATTTAACCCATCGACAGACGGTTTGCGCCCGGCAGCCACTAAAAGGTGCGACCCCTTGAGGACTTCGCCGTCTTCTAATTCAATCTCGACACCCGTTTTAGATTTACGGATTTCTTTGGTTTTAACAGGCGCGCGGAAAACTATGCCCTCGCCCTCCAAAGCCTTAACGAGAGTCTGAGCATGTTCAGGTTCAGACCGACCTAAAGGCGCAGCGATATCAACGATGGTGACTTTACTGCCCAAGCGGCGAAATGACTGGCCTAATTCCAAACCAATAGGGCCTGCGCCGACAACCAATAAATGCTTGGGTAATTTATCGACGGTAAAAATATTTTCGTTCGTCAGATACGGCGTCTCGGCCAATCCGGGAATAGGCGGAGCAGAGGCCCGTGACCCTGTCGCCACGACAAACCGCTTGGCTTTGACCTCAGTCGTCTCGGACACAACCGTCTTAGCATCTTTGAAACTTGCATATTCGCGAATGACCGTGCAGCCCAATCCCTCGAAACGTTCTTGCGAATCGACGGGTGCGATAGTCGCAATCACGTCTTTGATATGTTGCTTGACGGCCTCGAAATCGACTTCTGGGGTCACAGGGGTTATGCCCATGGCCGCGCCCGATGTTTGGGCATGGGCCGCTTTACCCGCCGCAATCATCGCTTTGGACGGGACGCAACCAGAATTGAGGCAATCCCCGCCCATATCTTCGGCTTCGAACAAAACAACCGATCGGCCTAATTGCGCGGCTCCTGAGGCAATCGATAGACCCGCAGATCCGGCCCCAATGATACAAATATCAACATCATACTGTGTTTTCGTCATGTCTAATCTCTCTTATATTTATCTCGAAAAAGCCTGAGGGTTAAACTTCAGCAGTCTTTTTCTTGAAAAACTTCTTATAAATAGCGGGGATCATCGCCACGAAAGCCAGCGCCAAAAAGGCGGGGAGAAAGTTTGCTCCCGCATCGCGCACCAAAGCGCCGACATTAGCGGTCTCGCCTTTTTCAGCCGCCGCAAGCAAAGTCCCGCGCAGGCCAGATCCGATAAGCGTGTAAGCAATCGTCCCGGGGATAATGCCCAAAGCCGTCGTAATAAAGTAATCGCGAAATTTCGCGCCCAAGACCGCCGGCGCAATGTTGACCACGGCAAAGGGGAAAATTGGGATGAGGCGCAAAGTAAACATGTAAGACAAGGCGTTTTCATTAAAACCCTTTTCCATTTTCGCCAAAAACGGCCCGGCAATAGATTTCAGCGTTTCGCCCAAAGATGTCTTCGCCGCAATAAAGAGAATGCAGGCCCCGATTGTCGCGCCCACAATCACAGCAGGCGCGCCAACGTAAACGCCAAATAAGAACCCGCCGCCAAAGGTCAAAGCACTCGCCGGTACCATCAAAGCGGAGGCCGCAAAGTAAAAGCCGATAAACGCCA
>CAZMEN010000115.1:0-4643 GCA_964565335.1 uncultured Algimonas sp.
AGCGCAATCGCCTACAGGCTGCTATCGAAGAAGCCTATGCCGCTGGATTGCTCGGCAAAAATGCATGCGGTACGGGGTGGGATTTCGATATCTACATGCATCATGGGGCAGGCGCCTATATTTGCGGTGAAGAGACGGCGCTTTTGGAATCGCTTGAAGGTAAAAAGGGCCAGCCGCGCTTGAAACCGCCATTCCCGGCAGGGGCAGGACTTTATGGCTGCCCGACAACGGTGAACAATGTGGAATCAATTGCCGTCGTGCCGACAATTCTGCGCCGCGGCGTAGATTGGTGGACGCAATTTGGACGGGACAATAATAAAGGCACGAAAGTCTTTTCAATTTCTGGCCATGTAAACAAACCGTGTAATGTTGAGGAGGCGCTCTCTATTCCGATGAAGACTTTGCTCGAAGAATATGCAGGCGGCGTGCGGGGCGGTTGGGATAACCTCAAATGCGTAATTCCGGGCGGCTCTTCTGTACCGCTCCTGCCGAAAGAGATTTGCGATACGGTTCTGATGGATTTCGATGCGCTGCGCGAACATCAATCTGGTCTCGGCACGGCTGCTGTCATCGTTATGGATAAGTCAACCGATGTTATCAAAGCCATTGCGAGACTGTCTTACTTCTATAAGCATGAAAGCTGCGGTCAATGTACGCCGTGCCGCGAGGGCACGGGCTGGATGTGGCGCGTCATGGAACGCATGGTAAAAGGCGAAGCGGAAACGTCTGAAATCGACATGTTGCTGGAGGTGTCCAAACAAGTCGAAGGGCATACTATCTGCGCTCTTGGCGACGCAGCGGCGTGGCCAATCCAAGGTCTCATCCGTCACTTCCGTCACGAGATCGAAGAGCGCATTGATAATTATCGGGCGAATAAGCCCGTTTTTGTAGAGGCGGCGGAATAACCTATGTCTGACCTACGTAAAATCATGATTGATGGTGTCGAGCATGACGTGCCCGGCGAATATACATTGATGCAGGCCTGTGAAGAGTTTGGCGGAGCGGAAATTCCGCGCTTCTGTTATCACGAGCGCCTGTCAGTCGCGGGTAATTGCCGCATGTGCTTGGTCGAATGGGTTGGCGCGCCGAAACCGCAAGCCTCTTGTGCTTTGACGGTCAATGATTTGCGTCCGAACCGCGACGGCACGCCCGCGCATATTCGGACGAATTCAGAAACTGTAAAAAAAGCCCGCGAAGGCGTGATGGAATTCCTTCTCATCAATCACCCACTTGATTGCCCAATTTGTGACCAAGGCGGTGAGTGCGATTTGCAAGACCAAGCCATGGCCTATGGCCGTGACAGCTCTCGTTTTGAAGAGAATAAACGCGCCGTTGACGACAAAAATATGGGCCCATTGGTCAATACAATTATGACTCGCTGTATTCAATGCACGCGCTGTGTACGTTTCGTGACCGAAGTTGCGGGCGTTCAAGAAATTGGTCTTGCCTCTCGGGGGGAAGACGCCGAAATCACGACTTATCTGGAAGAGTCTTTAACCTCTGAATTATCGGGTAATGTCATCGATCTCTGCCCCGTTGGAGCGCTGACGTCTAAGCCTTACGCCTTTAATGCGCGTCCTTGGGAATTAGAAAAGGTTGAGTCTGTGGATGTTATGGATGCTGTTGGCTCTAATATTCGCGTGGATAGCCGACGCGGCGCGGTTTTGCGTATTCTGCCTGTTATCAATGATGATGTGAATGAAGAGTGGATTTCTGACAAAACACGTTTTGTTTGGGATGGATTAGCTCGCCAAAGACTCGACCGCCCTTTCCTTCGCGAAAACGGTAAACTGCGTGCCGCGACTTGGGATGAAGCGCTCGCTGTCGTGGCTGGAAAGATGTCAGGTGACGCTGATAAGATTGGCGTTATTGCCGGTGACCTCTGTGATGCGGAAAGTATGAAAGCGCTCAAGGATTTGAGTGCGAGCCTCGGCATCCAGAACATTGATTGTCGTCAAGACGGCTCAGTATTGGGCGGCGGGATGCGTCAGTCTTATTTGTTTAATACAACGATTGCAGGCGTGGAAGACGCTGACGCGATTTTGCTGATTGGCACAAACCCACGCCACGAAGCGCCACTTGTGAATACACGTATTCGCAAAGCATGGTTGTCAGGCGGGACAGAAATCGGCGTTATCGGTGAAGCCGCTGATTTGACTTATGATTTTGAGCATGTCGGCAGCTCTGCGGCGGATATTGCTAAATTTGCGAAAGCCCGTAAAGGTTTTGCCAAAACTTTCAAAGACGCGAAGAACCCGATTGTTATTGTGGGAGCGAATGCGTGTGTAGGGGCAGAAGGTGCCGCCCTATTGAGCGCTATTGGCCAATTAACGCCCAATTTAGTGCGCGAGGACCATAATGGTTTTAATGTCCTTCATACGGCCGCTTCGCGCGTCGCGGGATTGGATATGGGCTTCCTCCCGGGGGAAAATGGTAAGTCCGCTATTGAAATCCTGGATGGAGCCTCTTCCGGCGAGATCGAAACGGTTTATCTACTTGGGGCTGACGAACTGGAGACCTCAAAGCTAAGAGACGCTTTTGTGATTTACCAAGGGCATCACGGGGATAATGGCGCGCATGTCGCGGATGTTATCCTCCCCGGCGCGGCCTATACGGAAAAAGATGGCATTTACGTCAATATGGAAGGGCGAGTGCAACTCGCCTCTCGTGCTGTTTCGCCAAAGGGTGAGGCCAAAGAGGATTGGGCAATTATTCGCGCCTTGTCGGGTCATCTAAACCGTGTTTTACCTTACGATAGTTTGGATGCGCTGCGTGAAACTCTGTTCGCGGACCATCCAAGCTTTATGAGCTTAGATACAGCTCCCGGTAATGCAGGTGCTGCGGAGTTTGACCTAAAGGCGTTGGGAGAGCAGGGCACGATATCTACTGCTCCGCTTCTAAATCCAATTTCTGATTTTTACATGACCAACCCCATTGCGCGGGCGTCTAATGTTATGGCGGAATGCTCGGCTGTAATTGCAGGCGATGATGTAAAAGAGGCGGCAGAATAATGGCTGATCTCATGACATTAATGGCGCCTATTCAGGCTACAGGCAGTTTTTGGGGCGAACTTGACCCACTTTTGTGGTTTGGGTTGAAATTCCTACAAGTCTTAGGGTTTGTTCTCGTGTTGGCATTATTGGTGGCCGCACTTGTCTTGGCAGACCGGAAGATCTGGGCAGCTGTGCAAATGCGCCGTGGTCCAAATGTGGTCGGCGCTTTCGGCTTATTGCAAACTATTGCGGACGCGTTGAAATTTTTCTTCAAAGAAATTGTCGTCCCTGCGGGGTCAGATAAGTTCCTCTTTATCCTCGCCCCCGTGTTAACGCTTGTTATGGCGTTTTTGGCATGGGCGGTCATACCTGTGGCCCCCGGATGGGTGATTTCCGATATAAATGTCGGGGTTTTATACGTTTTAGCGATTAGTTCGCTCGGCGTTTACGGCATTATTATCGGGGGTTGGGCGTCTAACTCCAAATACCCGTTCATGGGGGCCTTGCGTTCGGCGGCACAGATGGTCTCTTACGAAGTCTCTATCGGCTTTATCATCCTGACGGTTATTTTCTTGGCGGGTTCTATGAACTTGACTGACATCGTCAATCAGCAAGCCGGCGGGTTATTTAACTGGAATATGTTCCGTCTTAATCCAGTGGGCGAGTACGGACTTTGGAATCTGCTCCTTTTCCCTGTTATGTTCTATATGGGCGTCTTGTTCTTCATTTCGGCCTTGGCAGAAACAAACCGGCCGCCTTTTGATTTGCCTGAAGCGGAATCTGAGTTGGTTGCTGGTTATCAGGTGGAATATTCTTCGACGCCGTTTTTGATGTTCTTCTTTGGCGAATATGTAAACATCATGCTGCTTTGCTCAATGATGACGATTTTGTTTTTGGGCGGCTGGCATGCGCCGCTCGACACAGGGTTTCAGATTGTTCCGCCGATTTTGTGGTTCCTGCTAAAGACTTCGTTCTTGTTCTTTATGTTCGCGATGGTGAAGGCGATTGTACCGCGTTACCGATATGACCAGCTGATGCGGTTGGGGTGGAAAGTCTTTTTACCAACCTCGCTTGTTGCGGTTGTGCTTGTTTCAACTTTCGTAGTTTTCCTTGGCGATAAAGTTTAGGTGGCCGTGATGAATATGACCCGCATACAACAAGCCTTTCGCGGCGCCTTCCTACTGGAATTTGTCAGCGCGTTTATTCTGGCCGTGAAATATTTCTTTCGTCCGAAAGTCACGATTAACTATCCGTTTGAAAAAGGCCCAATCTCGCCGCGCTTTCGTGGAGAACATGCTTTGCGCCGGTATCCGAGCGGGGAAGAACGCTGTATTGCTTGTAAGCTTTGCGAAGCGATTTGCCCGGCCCAAGCCATTATGATCGAAGCCGAGCCACGCCCCGATGGGTCGCGCCGCACAACGCGCTACGATATTGATATGGTCAAATGTATTTATTGCGGCCTCTGCCAAGAAGCCTGTCCCGTCGATGCGATTGTTGAAGGGCCGAATTACGAGTTCGCCACGGAAACTCGCGAAGAGCTCTATTACGACAAAGATAAATTATTGGCCAATGGGGACCGTTGGGAACGCGAAATAGCAAAAAATCTAGCCTTGGACGCGCCATACCGCTAAGGCGGCGCAAAATGAAAGT
>CAZMEN010000116.1:0-4544 GCA_964565335.1 uncultured Algimonas sp.
GCGCAGGTCTGTCCGGTCTGTTGACGGCTTGGGGGTGCTTGGATGTGTATCCGAAATTAAGCGTGTTGATTATTGAAGGCTCTGACAAAATAGCCGGTGACCATACGTGGTCATTCAATCTAACTGATGTGGATGAGCGCCTGCGGGATTGGATTAAGCCGTTCATAGCCTATCAATGGCCGCGTTACGATGTGAAATTTCCGAAACGGGAACGCACGCTTGAGATACCTTATTGCACCGGCAATAGTGAAACTCTCCGCGCTTGCGTTCAGCCGCATATTGAGAGCGGGCGGTTGCAAGTGATGTTGAAGACGAAAGTCGCGTCATTGGAGGTCGATAAAATCACCCTTGAGACGGGTGAGGTTTTAGAGGCCAACTGCGTCCTTGACGCGCGCGGGTTTGAGCCGAATGAGAATGTCTTTCTCGGATATCAGAAATTCGTCGGGCGTACCATTCGAACGAAAGAGCCGCACGGCCTCAAACATCCCATCATTATGGATGCAACTGTGGAACAACTCGGCGGCTATCGCTTTGTCTATTGTCTGCCCTTTACTGAGCATGAGATTTTGGTGGAGGATACCTATTATACCGATGGGGCCGAACTCTCCGAGAACGAAGTCGCCGCGCGGGTGGATGATTATATCAATGCTAAAGGGTGGGGCGACCATGAGCTGGTTCGGCAAGAGAAGGGTGTTTTGCCGATTACCTTAGGCGTTAAAAAATTCAGTGGAGATGAATATCCGCATAAGGATTTATCGATCGGTATTCGTGGAGGGTTTTACCATGCCATTACGGGGTACAGCTTTCCTGATGCTTTATCGTTAGCTCAAAGAATTGCTCATGACTATTATATTTTTAGTTCTGATTTTGGCGTTAAGGGCTGTCAGGAGTATCTTGAGTGGGAACGAAATAGCCATATGGATGAAGAATCCTTCCTCCGCCTTCTAAACCGTATGCTCTTCCGCGCGTGTGAACCCGACCAACGCTATAAAGTCCTCCAACGCTTTTATGGCCTGAACCAAGGTCTCATCGAACGCTTCTATGCGGGGCAACTGACATGGCGCGACAAAGCGCGCATCCTCATCGGAAAGCCGCCTGTGCCCGTACATAAAGCACTCTATAATTTCAGCGAAAAGGCGTTTATCAAACGCGAATGCAATAAACGGAATCAGACTAAATGAACGCTCAAATCGACCCGTCCGTTATTAAAACCTCCACGGGCCACAAACCAACAGCCATCGTCGTAGGTGCAGGCTTTGGCGGCATATCGCTCGCCATACGTGTGCAAGCGATGGGGTTTCAAACGACCCTCATTGATAATCGCGATAAGCCGGGTGGCCGTGCCTATGTTTACGAAATGGGCGGGTTTAAATTCGACGGCGGCCCGACGGTCATCACCGACCCTGATTGCCTTGAACAGCTATTTGAGGTCGCCGGCAAAGACATGAAAGACTATGTCGAATTGCTCCCCGTTGACCCGTTTTACCGCCTGCAATGGGAAGACGGCGAGGTCCTCGATTATAATAACGACCAAGACTTCCTTGAGGAACAAATCCGCAAGCGCAATCCTGACGATGTCGAAGGATACCGCAAATTCCTCGCCTATTCCAAAGAGCTTTACCGCGAAGGTTATGAAAAACCTGGCACAACGGCGTTTTTGAAAGTCAGCCAAATGTTCGCCGCCGCGCCGCAGCTCGTGCGCCTCCGCGCAGACCGAAGCGTTTACAAACAAGTCTCGAAATTCGTAAAAGACGAACAGACACGGCAACTCCTCTCTTTCCAATCGCTTTTGGTCGGGGGCAATCCCTTTGCGACCTCTGCCATTTACGCGCTCATCCACGCGCTAGAGCGTAAAGGTGGTGTGTGGTTCGCCAAAGGGGGGACAGGCGCGCTCGTCCAAGGCCTCGTTAAACTGTTCGAGGATATTGGCGGCGAATTGCGCTTATCCGATGAAGTCACAGATATTCATACCGAAGGTAATCGCGTTACGGGCGTGACGACGGCGAGTGGTTGGACTCAAAAGGCCGACCTTGTCGCCTCTAATGCGGATGTGGTGCATACCTACAGCCAGCTTTTACGCGGTCACAAACGCGGCAAATCTTATGGCAAAGCGCTGACGAAAAAGCGTCATTCCATGTCGCTCTTCGTGATTTATTTCGGCCTTGATATTCCGACGCCTGAACACTTGAAGCACCATATCATCCTGTTAGGGCAGCGTTATCGAGAGCTCATCGCCGAAATCTTCGGCAAGGGCGGAAAGCTCTCCGATGATTTCTCGCTTTACCTTCATGCGCCCTCTGTGACGGATCCGTCCATGTCGCCCGAAGGGAAATCAGCCTATTATGTCCTTGCGCCTGTACCGCATCTGGGGAGCGCCGATCTGGATTGGGACGAAATCGGCCCTGCCTATACGCAAAAGATTCTCGACTATTTGGAAGAACACGCCATTCCGGATTTGAACAAGCATTTAGAGGTGGTTCATACGCTCACGCCATTTGGATTCCGCGATGAAATGAACAGCCATTTAGGCAGCGCCTTTTCTGTTGAACCTATTCTGACGCAATCGGCATGGTTCCGCCCGCATAACCGCGATGATGTGATTGAAAATATGTATATTGTCGGGGCCGGCACGCATCCGGGAGCAGGGGTTCCTGGTGTCGTCGGCGCAGCCAAAGCGACGGCAGGTGTTATCGAAGGCGATTTCGCTACAGTTCTAAAAACTTAAATAGGAAACATCATGTCGAATCTTTCAATGTATAATGCGGTGGATGCTCTCCCGCGTCTTCTATCAAACCTTGAGCATGTCTTGCGCGAAGCGGAGAAAAACGCCTCTGAACGCGGCATCGATGAAACTGTGTTTATGCAGGCGCGGCTCGCGCCCGATATGTGGTCCTTAGCGCAACAAGTCCAAGCGGCGGCGGAACTTGCCAAAAATGCTCCTTTCAGAATAGCGGGTTTGGACGCTCCGAGTTATGAGGGCCACCCGAGTAGTTTCAAAGCGTGCTATGATCTGTTGGAACGCGCCCGCACGGATATAAAAACAGTGTCCCGCGAAGACCTTGACGGGAAAGAAGGCCGAGAATTCACCCTCCAAATGGGGCCAAATAAATTAAAAATGGAATTCACAGGTATCTCCTACCTGTCGGGTTTCAGCCTGCCAAATGTCTATTTTCATGTCACCACGGTTTATAATATTCTGCGTCATAACGGCGTTCCTTTGGGTAAGCGCGATTTCTTTGGCGGCGTTTTGAAATAATAGGTCTCTTGGTCGGTAACGCCTCTTATGTGCGTAACAGGAGAGATGTAGTCTCGAAGATTCACCCTTTTCAGGTTGTAAAATTTAAAATATAAATCTTGGCGTCAAGGGGGCCGGGATTAAATATTCTAACTTTACATATTGTTTTCTAACGGTTTTTACTCTTGCCCTTTCGGGACAGGCGCAAGCGAGCGCTTGGAACCTGAAGCCCTTGGACGCGCAGGTGATTGTCACATCGGCCACAACGTCTTCTGATGTTTTGATTGGTTCGAATGGTGAAACAGTCGATCTGGATAACTTTTTCAAACAAGAGTCACGCGTCTATGCCGAAATAGGGCTCTTGAAAAATCTGATGTTTGTCGGGCAGGCGGGTTATCAATCGATTGATTTCAAAGGCGCAGGGAGCGATGTGGATTTCGCAGGTTTTGATGAAACCAAGCTGGGTCTGCAATATCAAGTTCGGCGGCGGCCCGGCTTGGCGGCCTCGGTTCAGGCCAGCTATGTCATTGACGGAGGATTGGATGACCCCCGTTTAAATCTGGGTGGACGCAATGATGAAGTCGAGGCGAGGGCGCTTTATGGACGGAGTAAAAACATCACAGCCGATGCCCCGCAAAAATGGATATGGTTCTATGACGTCCAAGCTGCCGCCCGATATGATTTAAAAACTGATATCATCAGTCGTTGGCAAGTTGATTTGACGGCTGGTATAAAACCCACTGAAAAATGGATGGGGCTGGCACAGGTTTATGCGTCACAAACGACAGAACAGAGTATCAATCAATTTACAACACCGGACGTTAAACAGGTTAAAGGAGAGCTGTCTTTAGCCTATAAAATCCGTCCAAAGCGTTATATCCAACTTGGCGCAACGCAGACATTGGCAGGGCGCAACATCGTAAAAGAAACAGGTTATTTCGTGGCTCTCTGGCAAGAGTTTTAAGGCTTTCTGCTGACGGGTAAAAATAAGTCTGACATGCGGGTATCTAGACAGGTCATTACTCAATCACCCGATTTAACGCGGTAAAGACACGGCTAGAGATTGGTTCTCGTTTATTTTTCTTGATGTGTTTGAATTCAAACGATTTTCAACAATCGTATTCCCGCACCCTTATCCTGCGCCATATTCCTTAGTGTTGTTTCTGACAAAGCCCCTGAGTATTTGGAGCTTTGGATTTAACAATTTTGGGCGAGACAGAAATTAGCTTTGTTGGTTTCTATCTCGGCCAGATAAAATTGTTCTTCTAAGCCTAGGACAGGAACGCGTCAGGTTTTGGCTCAGGAGACA
>CAZMEN010000117.1:0-4289 GCA_964565335.1 uncultured Algimonas sp.
TTATTGACCTGATAAGGGATTTCCGTAACGATAATCGCCATACGGTCCTTGCGAATTTCTTCAATCTCAGTCTTGGCGCGCATGATAACAGAGCCGCGCCCCGTCAAAACGCCCTGCTTCGCCCCGCCGCGCCCCATGATGAATGCGCCTGTCGGGAAGTCGGGACCAGGGATAATCTCTAACAAATCCATATCTGAGAGGTTACCGTCATCCATCAAAGCCAAAGCGGCATTAATGACTTCGCCGAGGTTATGCGGCGGAATATTCGTCGCCATACCGACAGCGATGCCGCCTGCCCCGTTGACAAGCAGATTGGGAAAACGAGCGGGCAGAACCACAGGTTCGCTCTCGGAGGAATCGTAGTTGTCTTGGAAGTTGACCGTATTCTTTTCGATATCAGCCAAAAGCGAGGCTGCTGGGCGATCCATACGAACTTCGGTATACCGCATAGCCGCTGGCGGATCGCCGTCAACGGAACCGAAATTCCCCTGCCCTTGAAGCAAAGGCAAGCGCATAGAGAAATCCTGCGCCATACGGACGAGTGAGTCATAAACGGCGCTGTCACCATGCGGGTGATATTTACCAATCACGTCACCGACCACACGCGCCGATTTCTTATACGGCTTATCGCGCGTAAAGCCGTTTTCGTGCATGGAATAGAGAATACGGCGATGGACAGGCTTCAACCCGTCCCGCACATCAGGAATAGCTCGAGAGACAATTACGCTCATCGCATAATCGAGGTAGGAGCGTTTCATCTCCTCTTCGATGGTAATCGGAGAAATGCCCTCAGGCAGCGGTTCTTGCCCCTCTATGGGCGGCTCTGGAGGGGTGTTATTGCCTTCATTATTATCAGTACCATCAGGGATATCATTATCGTCGCTCATGCCCTGACCTCCCTAGAAAAATAATGCGCCCGAATCGTCGAGCTCTTGTTAAATTTCTTAGCAGTCCGATACTCTCACCGCAAATAATTACCCCTATTTTGAGGCGGTTTGCGGGGTCTGCGCGTATATTATATAACACTCGGTAGATAGACTCGTTTTTAAGCCGAATTATACAATGAAAGAGCCCAATATGTCCTTTTTGAAACCCGTTTTACTTGCGGCGGCTAGCGCCAGTTTAGCGCTCTCGGCCTGCTCTGCTCAGAGCGACACCGACGCCGGCAACCCCACGACCGTAGAACGTGATATTCTAAGCTCCGACGGTTCAACATTGGGGACGCTTACGCTGAAAGACTTGGGTATGGGCGGAACGTCCGTCACTGTGTCGGTCTCTGGTATTTCAGAGGGTTCTCATGCCATGCATTTCCACGAGTTTGGGAGATGCGATGCGCCCGATTTTAAATCCGCAGGCGGCCACTATAACCCGAATAATCGCTCACACGGCAAGATGGTGGCTGACGGCCCTCATGCCGGGGATATGATGAATATCGAGGTCAGCGCCGATTTGAGCGGTCAAATGACGGTCGTGAATGATCGTGTCTCCCTCTATGGTGGCCACGACCTACCCGCAATATTCGATGCAGATGGGACAGCGCTTATCCTGCATGAAAAAGCGGATGATTATAAGAGCCAACCCACAGGCGCAGCAGGCGGCCGTATTGGCTGTGCCCTTTTAAAGGGATAGATATTTAAAAGGGTAAGGAACTGAGTGACTTACCCTTGCAATATTAAGGCGATCTAGTCTTTTGAAGGCCAGATTTCTTTCCACCATTTCGGATCAGAACCGGTGTCGGCTATCTCGAATGATTGGCCCAACCCTGTCTCCTTTATGCGAGTCCTAATAAAGCTGGGTTTCCAACCCGTAAGATTGGCGAGCGTCTTAATTTCGGTCTCTTTACGCTTATTGACCTGTGTCTTGTACTCTTTCGCGGCCTCGCATTCCATTTTGCCGTCATAGGCGTGGCGCAAGATGTAACGCCCTTGGAAGTTTTGACGATCGCCTGTCGTTTTAAACTTCAGATCTTCAGGGAAACTTTGCGCGTCATAGCGAACATGGAGACGGGTTACGAAAACATCCTGCGCAACGACGGGCCTAATCCGGCCACGCGGCTGAATTTGCGGTTTATTGAGACTATCATTAAGCCAGAACACGCCAAGTTCTTGTAACTGCTGCCGTGATAGCGGATCGGCCGCGCAGGGGTCGCACCAATTCATATCCCACGCATATTCCATAAACACGCCGTGGCCGCCTTCTCGCTCGGCCGATGTGGCATACATATCCCTATAAAAATCGGCAAAATCTTCTTTTACAAAGATAGGCAGCTCTTTATCCGACGGAATTTTCATCGTGCGGTAATTTGTGGTCTCTACCTTACCATTACGCGTGAGCGCATAGACGAATAAATCTTGCGCGCCCTTCGCATTCACTGTGCCCAAACGGATGGGCAGCATAAATTTCGGACTTTCATACGCGACGGCAATTGGGCGTAGCATTTCCCCGCCTTGTTTGGCTTTTTCTGCCAAATTCACCTTGGCTACAAAGAATTTCATATCCTGCTTGATATAGCTGCCAAGCGTACGTTTTGCGCCTTCGGGCACCCGATAGCCGTTTTGAGATAGCCAGGTTTGCAACCCATCACTTTCCGTCGCCGAAAGGATGAGAATGTCATACTCACCGACTGAGAAGCTCTCCTCAATGGTAACACCAAGGGATTTGGCTTGCCTCTGCGCTGTAACGATTATCGTGTCTTCCGCCATGGGTGCGCTTTGCACCGCCATCCTGCGGCGATGGTCAAAACATGGATTATCATCGAAATATTCGACCAGCCGCGGGGCCGTATAGGCATCCAAATGATCAAGAAGTGCCGGGTCAGAAATATGAACCTGCTCTTTGGTAATGACGGTCGGCACAGGGATAACCATGGCAAATTCCGTTGGGTCTCCTTGATAATCATTGGCCATTGTAATGACCGTGCGATCACCGTCCCTAACCAAAGCGACTTTGGAGCTTTGATTAAACAAATCCGTATCGGCCTTCGCCACATAAAACCCGCAAAAGGCTTGGGCCGACGGCGCGAGTGCAAAGAGGCCGAGGGCCGTAGTCGCTGCGAATAGATGTTTCATAAGAGGCTCCTATTTATTCCTGTTTATCCCGAGGAAAATTGGGTTCCTTCTCTTACGCCACCTCGTGATGAGACGGTTGGAGAGGATTTCCGTTTTTTGACGGGGGAAGTAAGCGTTGAAGGCGTGTGAGCAGGCCACACATATTGCTCATCTTTGAAAAAGCGGTCGATGAGCGGTACAAGCGGCGCACAGAGTATAAGCGCAAGGATAATCCCGGCCGCATTATACAGGCCAAATTGAATAGAAAAGCCGACAGTGGCGACTATCGCGGCGTAAACAACGCGCCCTATTCTGGCATCGGGTGTCGTTTTTGGGTCTGAAATCATGAAAAAAGCAAAGATAAGCAAAGCCCCGCTTTGCATTTGATGCACAGGTATAGTGAGCGGATCGCCCAGCCATACAGCCCGACCGAATATGAGCATCGCATAAAACCCCAATAAAGACAGGCTGACATCCCATCTCTTAGCCTTGCCTGTTACCATTCCGCCAAGACCCAAGAGCAGAAGCGCGAATAAGGGGGCCGTGCCCCATTGCCCCGGCGAAATCCATGCGGTTGTGAAAATCAACGAAATAATGACGAGGCCAAAATTAGCAGGATTGAAGATATGCTTCCCGTTCCACCGCAGAATATACTTAGACGCTACGGCCAACATGCCCGCCGCAATAGATAAACTCACAGACCCTGTGCGGAGTAAAAGCGTTAGAGACAGCGCGGAAATCAGTGGGCTGCGCGGGTCAAAATCCCGCCCGATTAAACGATCTGCAAAAGCTTGCGTTACCAATGTCGAACCAACACATCCCGCCACATGCCACCAAGGCAATTCAAAACCAAAGTGAAACAATCCAAGCAGGATGAGTGATGTTAGAATAGAGATTTGATAGTGGCGCGGGTCAGCGCTCACTTTTTTCCATGCGGGTATCAAATTTGATAGGCTCAAATTCGATTCTCCATAATCCACTCCTGTGACGTGTTGACACAGTTAACACCTGAAATTGTGGCCAAACAAGGGCACATGGACAGTTGATGACATGACAAATCGGTTAGTGGAGAGCTCAAAAACGCGAGAAGAGAGCACATGACACTCCATTCGTCATTGCAAGAGGACGCTCACAATTGAAGAATACGTCATCACAAGACCTGATCGCTAATTTGATTATCAATCAATAAACGGTTTGCAGGTGGTTGGCCCGTAAAGAGAAAAGAGATGGCCGCTCGATATA
>CAZMEN010000118.1:0-4185 GCA_964565335.1 uncultured Algimonas sp.
CGATTTTATCAATGAAGTTGAAGAAGAGCTTCGCAAGGACGATTATAACAAGCTGTTAAAACGCTATGGCCCTGCCATTGGCGTTGTCATCTTTTTAATCATCGCCGGTACGGGTTTTTTTGAGTGGCGTAAGTCACAGGATGACCGCACGGCGCGTGCAGCCTCGGCCAGCTATATTGCCGCTGCCGATTTGGCGCGCGAAGGTCAGGTTGATCAGGCTGTGTCATCATTTCTGGCATTAGCAGATAAAGCGCCTGCGGGGTATTCAGGGCTGTCTTTGATGCGCGCTGCTGCGATCGAGCTCGAACAGGGCAACCGCGCCAAAGCCGTTGCATTGTTTGACCAAGCTGCGCTGATATTTGAACAGCCTCGTCATGCCGATTTGGCAAAGTTGAAAGCGGCCTATGTTTTGGCCGATAGCGGCGCTTATTCCGAAGTAAATACACGTCTGGATGCTTTGGCCGCCAAAGATGCGCCTTATGAATTTCTGGCACGTGAGCTCGCTGGTTTTATTGCCTTCCAGTCTGGCGATATGTCCACGGCGCGCGAAGAATTCACTTATCTTAAAAATATTCCCGGCGTTCCGGAAGGGATTGCGCAGCGCGCGACGCAATATTTGTCGCTCGTTCCTGCTAAGGCGGCGGCGGAGCCTGTGGCGCCCGAAGAAGTGATGCAAGAGCCCATGACGGGCCCTGAGGACACTGCGGGTGCAGAGACAGATACCAAGACTGAAAGCGGCGAAACCGAAACGGAGACTTCTCGTGAGCCTAACTAATATCCGTAATCTTGTCGCCATTGGCGGTTTGGCTATCCTGATGGGGGGGTGTTCAACGATTTCGAACGTCACTGACGCCATCAACCCGTTTGACAAAACTGATGCCCAGCGCCGCGCAGAGCAGGGCGACGTTGCCGGCGAGACGGACCGTATCTCTATTTTGGAACTCTCGGAGACACTTCAGGTTGGCGCGTTAATGACGCCTGATGATGTGGTTCTGCCGCCTGCCTATGTAAATGTAGATTGGCCGCAAGTCGGCGGAAACCCGACTCATGTCGTCCAACACACAGGCGCAACGGGGCCGCTCGAAGTGCGCTGGTCTCGCGACATCGGTAAAGGGTCAGGCCGCAAGACCCGCGTTCTCACACCGCCTGTTATTGCTAATGGCGTGATTTATGCCATGGACGGGGCGAATAATGTTTTGGCCTTGAGCGAGTCAACCGCCGATAAATTTTGGAGTTATGGCGTTACGGTCAAAGAGCGTGAAAAGACGCGTGAAGGCCGCCTCGGTATTATTGAACGCATCCGTGACCCGCTTTCTTTCACTGATGGTTCCGGCACGGATAAAGAAGGCATTGGCGGCGGTCTCGCTTATGACAATGGTACGATTTATGTGTCGTCCGGTCTTGGCGTCTTGGCTGCGCTTGACGCCATTACGGGAACAGAAAAATGGAAATATGAAGGCCGTACCCCGATGCACTCTGCGCCTGTTGTCTCCAATGGCCGAGTGTTCGTAATCTCTGATGATAATGAACTTTTCGCTTTTAATGCCAATACTGGCGATACCTTATGGACGTATCAAAGCATCGTAGAATCGGCTCGTATGCTGACCCTCCCAGCGCCTGCGATTGTGGACGATGTGATTTTAGCGCCGTTTAGCTCGGGCGAAATTGTCGCTCTACGCGTGCAAAATGGCGGCGTATTGTGGCAAGACGCCTTGAGTTCTTCTGCGCGGCTGACGCCTTTGGCTTCTTTGAACGATGTAGCGGGTGGCCCAGCTGTCGCTGATGGTTATGTCATTGCTTCCGCCCAAAGCGGCGTCATGAGTGCCTTCGATTTGCGCACAGGACAGCGTATTTGGCGTCAACCTGCGGGCACGATTGGTATCCCGCTGATTGCCGGAGACTTTGTCTATGCCGTCACGACTGAAGGGCAATTAGTCTGTATGTCTAAGCTAGATGGTGCGGTGATCTGGATCCAACAATTAGAATCGTTCAAAAACGAAAAGAAACGTAAGGAACGCATTGTTTGGGCTGGCCCGATTTTGGCGGGCGATCGTTTGTTCCTCGTATCCTCCAGAGGGAAAACCGTTATTGCGTCCCCTAAAACAGGGGAAATCCTGTCCGAAGATAAAATTGGACAGCCCGTTTTTGTCCCGCCGGTTATCGCCAATGAAACAATCTACGTCATGACGGATAAAGCCCGCCTCGTTGCGATCCGCTAGGCTGTTATGGTACGCCGCGCAAAAGATGATTTACTCGACGACGTAGAGGAAACCGATAAACGCCCGGCCCGTATCGCCGTTGTTGGACGTCCTAATGTCGGTAAATCGACATTGTTTAATCGTTTGGCTGGCAAACAACTCGCTATCGTTAATGATACGCCGGGTGTGACCCGTGACGTGCGCGAGACGAAATCGAAAATGCGCGGTCATGCGCTGACCTTGATGGACACTGCCGGGTTCGAAAACGCTAAAGGCGATAAGCTTGAAACCCGTATGCGCGCCCAAACCGAGGCGGCAGTTATGGACGCGGATATCTGTCTGTTTGTCTATGATGCGCGCGAGGGCGTGACGCCGCTTGATCGTATTTTTGCGCAATTTGTCCGCAAATCTGGTAAGCCTGTCGTTTTGGTCGCTAATAAATGCGAGAGCCGGGCAGGGGATGCCGGCGCAACTGAGGGCTATTCCTTGGGCATGGGCGACCCCATCGAAGTGGCAGCAGAACATAATATCGGTTTTGTCGATTTGGACGACGCGATTGAAATGGCTCTCCGTGATATTGTATTGGAGACACCCGAAGAGATTATCGATACCTCAGAAGCCCCCGTTCGTATTGCTATTGTCGGGCGTCCTAATGCCGGCAAATCTACGCTTATCAATACGCTGATCGGCGAAGACAGGTTGCTGACTGGGCCCGAGGCAGGCGTTACGCGCGATTCTATTACAATTGATTTTGTCTGGCAGGGCCGCCGCGTGCAATTCCACGACACGGCGGGCATGCGCAAAAAAGCGAAAGTTCAAGAGACATTAGAACGCCTTTCCGTTCAAGACAGCCTCCGCGCGATTAAATTTGCGCAGGTTGTTGTTCTGCTGATGGATGCGACAAAACCCTTTGATAAGCAGGATTTGCAGATTGCCGATTTATGTGAACGTGAAGGTCGGGCTTTGGTTATTGGCGTAACCAAATGGGACTTAGTTCAGAATAAATCTGAAAGCGCTAAATGGCTCCGAGACGAATCGGCTCGCCTTTTACCGCAGCTCAAAGGCGTCCCTGTTGTAATGTTTTCTGGCCTGACGGGCAAAAGCGTTGATCGTTTATTGCCTGCAATTGAACGGGTTCATATTGATTGGTCTGCCAAGGTTAAAACATCAGAACTGAATGATTGGCTGTCCGAAAAAATTCAGCGTCATCCGCCGCCCGCTGTACAGGGCCGCCGCGTTAAACCGAAATATATCAGTCAAACAAAAACCCGCCCACCAACATTTGTTCTTAAATGCTCGCGCGCGACTAAATTGCCAGAGAGCTATAAGCGTTACCTCGTGAACGGTTTACGTGAAGATTTCGATCTGACGGGTATTCCTATTCGCCTTTATGTCAAAGCGGATGAAAACCCCTATGATACTATTAAACGCATTAAAGGCCGAGAGCCTCTGCGTGATAAAGAGCGGTAGAGCGTTTTTTAAGCGGCGTTATAATTGGCTGAACTCAAGGATGAGCGGAGAATGAAGGTAATAATCCCTGTTTATTCTTCTCAATGTGATTGAAATATAACGATTTTTACAAATCGTATCCCCACCTCTTTAATTCATCTTAATTTGTATAAGTTGTTTCTGACAAAGCCCCTGAGTATTTGAGGTTTTGGATTTAACAATTTTGGTCGAGGCCGAAATTGGCTTTGCTGGTTTTTATTTCGGCCAAATAAATTGTTCTTCTAAGCCTTGGACAGGAACGCGTCAGGTTTTGGTTTAGGAGACAGCGGGGCTGAGCATCACTTGTGACTAGGTGATTGTGCCGGGCCTTTTGGAGCGTGTGCCTGCCTACCGATAGTTTCTTTCAAGACTAAGGTTTTGGGGGATTCCTGGACTGGGGTTGTTGTAATTATGGCCGCTTCATAAACAACCGCTGCCGTGAGGCGCGGAGTGGCAATGATTGATCCGGTGGATCAATTATAACGGAGCGCCGAAGTCG
>CAZMEN010000119.1:0-1739 GCA_964565335.1 uncultured Algimonas sp.
ACCAAGCACCCCGCTCGCGAGCCGCATCTAAACGCCAATCTTTCAACCCATAAAGGTTTTGAAAAATCCGATCCTTATCTTGTAACAATTCAGCCATCTTATTTAGCTTTCTTTGCTGACGTTTTAGTAAGTAGTTTAGCCTGCTTCACCCATTCATCGCGCGAGATACGCCCGGGGAATTTTTCGATGATGCCCTCTACCATTTTGATATCTTTGACTTTCCAAGCCCCGATTTGGCGGAAGTAATAAATGCCTTTAGCATTTAAATCGCTTTCGAATTTTGGTCCTATACCTTTGATCTTTTTAAGATCATCCGGCTCTCCATCGGTCGGGCCGTCTGTGTAAATTACTTGCGGGGCTGCTTTCTTAACAGCGGCTTTTCGATTGCGTTTTGGACGTGCTGCGTAGAGAGCCTTATCCTCAAGCCCTTTTGACAAGTCTTTTCCGTCATTCGCAGGCCGTTTTTTCGGATCAACGTTCGCTTTTAATTCTGGATCAACCCAACCGCCCCTTGTCGCACGGCGGTCTTTCGGGTCCCACTCATAATAATTAATCTTAGCCTTCTTCTCGGCATTGGGGAGTTTGACCAATTTAGCGCGAGCTTTGGATAAATTCTTGGTGGTTAGCGTCATAGCGCCACCAACAGGTTCCGAGGTGTGGCGATCATTTTGCGGCCCCGTCGCAGGAACCTTCCCGGCAACCAAATCGTCCAAAATGGATTCCAGTGTCTCGGCGCTCAGGTCTTCATAATAATGATCCCCATCGTCATTTGAAATTTGAACCATAGGGGAGTTCGCACAAGCCCCCAAACATTCAACCTCTAGCCAAGAGAGCTTACCGTCTTCCGACACTGTATTTTGCGGCCCGATTTTACGCTCAAGCATATCTTTCAGCTCATCAGAGCCGCGCAGCCAGCAAGGCGTTGTGCCGCACATTTGCACGTAATGCGTCCCAACAGGTTGCAAGTTAAACATGGTGTAAAACGTCGCGACTTCATAGACGCGGATATAGGCCATGCCGAGCTTATCGCCCACAGCGCGGAGCGCTTTTTCCGGCAACCATCCGCCTGCATCCTTCTGCGTAATCCACAAAGCAGGAATGAGAGCCGAACGCTGACGTCCCTCTGGGTATTTGTCGACCCAAGTTTGGATTTCTTTGCTGGCTTCAGCGGAAATCGTAAAGCTGTCAGGCTGACGTATGGCAAGGCGGCGTGCGCTCATCGGTCAATCTCTCCAAACACAATGTCGAGGGAGCCAAGAATGGCCGAGACATCGGCGAGCATATGCCCTTTGTTCAAATAATCCATTGCGGCCAAATGCGGAAAACCCGGCGCACGAATTTTACAACGATACGGCTTGTTCGACCCGTCCGAGACCAGATAGACTCCAAATTCCCCCTTAGGCGCTTCAACGCAGGCATAGACTTCACCTTCGGGCACGTGAAAGCCTTCAGTATAAAGCTTAAAGTGATGGATTAAGGCCTCCATGCTTTGCTTCATCTCGGCTCGGCGCGGCGGCGTAAACTTATTGTCATTTGTCATGACGGGGCCTTCGGGCATTTGCTCTAGGCACTGACGCATGATTTTCACAGACTCATACATTTCCTCCACGCGGCAGAGATAACGGTCATAACAATCACCGTTTTTACCGAGAGGAATTTTGAAATCGAGTTCGGAATAGACTTCATAAGGCTGCGAACGGCGTAAATCCCAAGGAATACCAGAGCCGCGAACCATCACC
>CAZMEN010000119.1:1749-2971 GCA_964565335.1 uncultured Algimonas sp.
CCCCAGAGAAACCCCAATCATAGCAATCCTGATTGGATACAACGCCAATATCGACATTGCGCTGCTTGAAAATACGGTTTTCGGTCAAAAGCGTTTCAATGTCTTTGAGCTTCTCTGGAAATTGATCGCACCAGACAAGTAAGTCATTGATGAGTGCTGGCGGTAAGTCCTGATGCACACCACCGGGGCGGAAGTAATTGGCATGCATGCGGGATCCACAAGCTCGCTCGTAAAACACCATGAGCTTTTCGCGCTCTTCAAAGCCCCAAACAGGCGGTGTCAACGCGCCCACATCCATTGCTTGGGTCGTGATATTAAGCATGTGCGACAGGATACGTCCGATTTCAGAATAGAGAACGCGGATAAATTGCGCACGCCTTGGCACGACAACATTGGTGAGTTTTTCAATCGCGAGACAGAAAGCATGTTCCTGATTCATCGGCGCGACATAATCAAGGCGGTCGAAATACGGAATGGCTTGGTAAGTCTTATGCTCAATCAGCTTTTCCGTGCCACGATGCAGCAGACCAATATGCGGATCCACACGCTCAACGATTTCACCCTCAAGCTCGAGAACAAGACGGAGCACACCATGCGCCGCAGGGTGCTGCGGGCCGAAATTAATGGTGAAGTTGCGGTCGTCACCTTCAAGAATGGCCTCTTGCTTACCCATCTTTTTTTGCCTCGTTTGCAAGACCATCAATCTGTGCTTTCTGGAAAATTTGAGAGCAAATTGGGCCCTTAGTTTGCGTAAAACTCAACACTTTCGTCATATCCTGAGATTTGAAAATATCGACAGCTTCCCCAACATTCATGTCAGCGCCACTCTCTATCTTCGAAGCATAAAGCGCAGACCATCCACGTTGCTGACCCGATAAGGTCAACATAATCAGGTCAGTAACTTGCGGGTTTTTTCCGTATTGCTGAAGTGCCGAACGAACAGATAAATCCGAAATTAACTTACAATCCGCAACATCTCTATTACTAATATCAGGAACATTACTCAAAAACCGTTGTTTAAAACCCTCTATAGCAACCTCAATACCTGCTTGAGCCTCCTTAGCTTGAGGGCCATTTAGCTTGTCGACCACACTTTTATCTAAATTTTGAGCCGTGCTCAAACTTGGAGATAAAAATAAAGTTAATAAAACCAGGAATGAATAACGCATCACGCCTCCTCCGCTTTCTCATCACCCGGCAGCACATATTTGGCGCCTTCCCA
>CAZMEN010000119.1:2981-4156 GCA_964565335.1 uncultured Algimonas sp.
CCTCAAAACCGTAATCAGTGAGAATACGGCGCAGGTCGGGATGTTGATCAAAGATGATGCCATACATGTCAAAGGCTTCACGCTCATACCAATCAGCATTCGGGAAGACTGTTGCAATGGAATGGACAGGATGGGTTTCATCCGTTGTGATTTTAATACGGATGCGCGTGTTATGAGCCATAGAGAGCATGTGATAGACCACATCAAACCGGCGTTCTCTTGCCGGATAATCCACACCGCAAATATCTATCAAGGATTGGAATTTACAAATCGGGTCATCGCGTAAAAAAGTGATGACTTTGACGATTTCAGCGCGCCGCGCATTGATAAGCAGTTCGCCAAAGGCAATCTCGATCGAATTCACCGCATCACCGATTTGGTCGAGGATATGATCTTTCAGGTCTTCCATGATTATCTCTCGATATTCCCTTCGCGTCGGATTTTCTTTTGCAGTTGCAAAATGCCATAAACGAGAGCTTCGGCGGTCGGAGGGCAACCCGGCACGTAAATATCGACGGGCACAATCCGGTCACAGCCACGTACAACGGCATAGGAATAATGGTAATAACCGCCGCCATTGGCGCACGACCCCATAGAAATCACATAGCGCGGGTTTGGCATTTGATCGTAAACCTTACGCAAAGCTGGCGCCATTTTATTCGTAAGCGTACCCGCCACTATCATCACGTCAGACTGACGGGGGGAAGCGCGCGGCGCAAAACCAAAGCGCTCTACATCATAACGCGGCATAGAGGCCTGCATCATTTCCACAGCACAACAGGCCAGCCCGAAGGTCATCCACATTAAGGACCCTGTCCGCGCCCAAGTGACCAGATCATCAGACGCCGCCGTGATAAACCCTTTATCGGCAAGCTGATCGCTCATACCATCGAAAAACGGGTCGTGTTTTTTGGGGTCATAAGCCGGCGTGCCTAAGTCGCGGGCCAAACTTCCGAATGCAGGATTGTCAGGGGTAATAATAGCCATAGGTCTTCTCTTTACTCCCTATTCCCAGTCCAACGCGCCGCGTTGCCAAGCATAAGCCAGACCCGCCGCCAATTCGGCGAGGAAAATCATCACCACTGCCCACGCCCAGAAATCCACTTGGTCGAGCGTCACGGCATAAGGAAAGAGAAAAGCGACTTCGATATCGAAAATAATGAACAGGATAGCAA
>CAZMEN010000120.1:0-4036 GCA_964565335.1 uncultured Algimonas sp.
CAACAACGACGACGCCGCACCGGCCGCCGCCGCCGAGGAGCCCGCGCCGGCGAAAGAGGACGAGGTTGCCCCTGCCGAGAACACCACCGAGGAGGAGAAGCCCGAGAGAGAGAGAGAGAGAGAGAGAGTGAGAGAGAGAGAGACTTTTGGCTCACCTTCATCCACATGAAGTGAAGAATGAGGCAGACAAGATAGCCGAAATTAAAGGATTACGGTCTGAATTTCGGAGGCCAAAGGAATGTGCAGCGACGACCTGCTGAACTCGCATTCGAGACCAGAAAGAAAAAAGCCGCCCCGAAGGGCGGCTTTCTTATTCTTATTTATCTTATTAAACCTCCACTAAATCCAAGCGATCGGCCATCATGACTTTGTCCCATGCGGCGACGAAGTCTTGGATGAATTTAACGCCAGAGTCTGCACAGGCATAAACTTCGGCTGTCGCGCGTAGGATGGAGTTTGATCCGAACACCAAATCATTGCGCGTGCCTGTCCATTTGACTTGGCCGCTGCTACGGTCTTTGCCTTCAAAGGCGGTTTCGTCGTCATTGGTTGAAGACCAAACCGTTTCCATATCGAGCAAATTGACAAAGAAATCATTGGATAATGTGCCAACATTCTCGGTGAGCACGCCGTGATCGCCTGAGGTATTCGCGCCGAGCACGCGCAGGCCGCCGACGAGCACAGTCATTTCCGGCGCTGTCAACGTCAGGAGCTGGGCGCGGTCAATCAAGCGGTCTTCGGCTTTGCGGTAATGCTGTCCGCGCTCGAAATTGCGGAACCCGTCAGAGAGCGGCTCCAGAACATCAAAGCTATCTGCGTCTGTCATGGCGTCAGTCGCATCGGTGCGGCCCGGTGTGAACGGCACGTCGACTTCATAGCCGCCGTCATTGGCCGCTTTTTCGACGCCGACACAACCGCCAAGCACGATAAGGTCGGCCATAGACACATCCCCAGCAAAGCCGTTTTGGATGTCTTCATAGACGCTTAAGACCCGCGCGAGTTGTTTCGGATTATTGGCTTCCCAATCTTTTTGTGGAGCCAGGCGAATGCGCGCACCATTGGCGCCGCCGCGTTTGTCGGACTGACGATAGGTCGAAGCCGAAGCCCAAGCGGTGGAGACAAGCTCCGGCACGCTCAGGTCTGAATCCAAAATCATTTGCTTGAGCGAGCCGATTTGTTCCTTGGTCAATGTATAGCCATTGGCCGCAGGCACAGGGTCCATCCAAATCAATGTTTCATCCGGGACGGTTTTACCGAGGTAACGGTTTTTCGGGCCCATATCGCGGTGCAAGAGTTTGAACCAAGCGCGAGAGAACGCATCCGCTAGCTGATCCGGGTTTTTGTGGAACCGCTCTGAGATTTTGCGGTATTCGGGATCCATCTTCATGGCCATATCCGCTGTCGTCATCATCAGGGCTTGGGTCTGCGACGCATCAGAGGCGTTAGGCGCTTCGGGCGCGCCTTGTCCGGCCTTTGGCGTCCATTGCTGCGCGCCAGCGGGGGATTTTGTCAATTCCCATTCAAAGCCTAGCAGCACGTCAAGATAACCATTATCCCACTGTGTTGGGTTGGCCGTCCATGCGCCTTCAATACCGGATGTGGTCATGCTGGCGGCTTTTTGACCTTTTTCCTGTTCCCAGCCGAGGCCTTGTAGCGCCATTGACGCGCCTTCGGGTTCAGGGCCGACATAGATATCCGGGTCATGCGCGCCGTGGGCTTTACCGAATGTATGACCGCCAACGGTCAAAGCAACAGTCTCTTCATCATTCATGGCCATGCGCGCGAATGTCTCGCGAATATCACGGGCTTGGGCGATGGGGTCAGGGTTTCCGTCAGGTCCTTCTGGGTTCACATAGATGAGGCCCATGACAACAGCGGCGAGGGGTTCCATTAATTGGCGCTCGCCTTGATAACGCTCATTGGCGAGCCATTCCGTTTCCGGTCCCCACCACACATCTTGCTCTGGCTCCCACACATCTTCGCGGCCAAAGGCAAAGCCAAATGTCGGCAAGCCCATATCTTCAATGGCGACATTACCCGCATAGACAAATAAATCAGCCCAAGAGACGGCTTTGCCATATTTCTGTTTTAGCGGCCAAAGCAAGCGGCGCGCTTTATCTAGGTTGCCATTATCTGGCCAAGAGTTGAGCGGCGCAAAACGCTGCATGCCTGATCCGGCTCCGCCGCGACCATCAAAGACTCGATATGTGCCTGCCGCGTGCCAAGACATACGGATAAAGAACGGGCCATAATGACCATAATCTGCCGGCCACCAGTCTTTGGACTCCGTCAAGATTTTTTTCATGTCGGCGTAAAGCTCGTCTTGGTTGACGGCGTTAAAAGCAGAGGCGTAATCAAAATCGGCGTCCATCGGATTACCGGCGGCAGGGTTTTGATGCAGCATGCCGACATTCAGCGCTTCTGGCCACCAATGGCGGTTTGCGACATCATCGCCCGCTTTCATTTTATTCGTGCCATGCATAACAGGACAGCGGCCTTCGACGGCATTCTCGTTGATGTCCCAGACGGCGGTTCCGACTTTATGTTCCATGAAATCTCTCTTTTTTGGTTGAAACTTACGAATTATCATCGGGTCGTAAACGGTCAAGCGTCATAGAGCAAATCGATATTTTCAATCGGTTTGATTGGCAAGGCCTATATATGGGGAAGCGCGGTTTTTCGACACAGCACGCTACGCTTGCTAATCGGCGAACCTTCGCTAAATAGCCTGATGATGACTGACACAAAATCATATCAGAGCAAAATTCGGAACTTTTCCATCGTGGCGCATATTGACCACGGTAAGTCCACTTTGGCGGATAGGTTGATCTCTTATACGGGGGGGCTGACCGACCGCGAAATGAGTGAGCAAGTGCTCGACAATATGGATATCGAAAAAGAACGCGGCATTACAATTAAGGCGCAAACTGTGCGGCTGGATTATAAATCCAAAGACGGCGAGACCTATATTCTCAACCTCATGGACACACCGGGCCATGTGGATTTCGCCTACGAAGTCTCGCGCTCGCTCTCCGCTTGTGAGGGCTCTATTTTGGTCGTCGATGCCTCGCAGGGTGTCGAGGCGCAGACATTGGCCAATGTGTATCAGGCGATTGAACATGATCACGAAATCGTCCCCGTGCTGAACAAGATTGACTTGCCCGCCGCTGAACCCGATCGCGTCAAACAACAAATCGAAGATGTCATCGGGCTCGACGCCTCCGACGCGGTGGAATGTTCCGCCAAATCCGGCATCGGCATCGAAGATGTTTTGGAGGCGATTGTCACGCGCCTACCCCCGCCCGAAGAGGCCGATCCGAAAGCGCCTTTAAAAGCCATGCTCGTCGATGCGTGGTACGACACCTATATGGGCGTGGTTGTACTCTTCCGCGTGCTCGAAGGTACGATCAAAAAAGGTATGCGCATTCGCACCATGAATACGGGCGCAAGCTATACCGTTGATAAGGTCGGTACCTTCCTGCCCAAGCCTACGGATAGCGAGTCTATCGGGCCAGGCGAAGTGGGCTTTCTCACGGCCTCTATCAAAGAAGTCGCGGACGCCGCCGTCGGCGATACCATCACCGAAGATAAGCGCCCGACCGAGACGCCGCTGGACGGATTTAAACCCGCTCAGCCTGTCGTATTTTGCGGTATCTTCCCGGTAGACGCCGCCGATTTCGAAGACCTGCGCGCCGCCATGGGGCGCCTCCGATTAAATGATGCGAGCTTTAGTTTCGAGATGGAAACGTCTGCCGCGCTCGGCTTTGGTTTCCGCTGCGGCTTCCTCGGCCTCCTCCATTTGGAAATTATCCAAGAACGGCTTGAGCGCGAATTTGATCTGGACCTGATTACGACGGCGCCGTCTGTGGTCTACACCCTCTCTATGCGGGATGGCACCGAGATGCAGCTTCACAACCCCGCCGATATGCCCGACGTCATGCAAATCGACCATATCCAAGAGCCGTGGATTAAAGCCACGATTATGACGCCCGATGATTATCTCGGCGGCATATTGAAACTCTGCCAAGACAGACGC
>CAZMEN010000121.1:0-3901 GCA_964565335.1 uncultured Algimonas sp.
TAAATTGTTCTTCTAAGCCTTGGACAGGAACGCGTCAGGTTTTGGTTTAGAGGACAGCGGGGCTGAGCATCATTCGTGACGGAGTGATTGTGCCGGGCCTTTGAGGGCGTGTGCCTGGCTACCGAAGGCATCTCCTGGGGTTACGGCCCTAGATAGATACTGGGACTGGGCTTCGTAATTATGGCCGTTCTCTAAACAACCGCTGCCGCGTGGTGGAAACTGCGTAAAACATTATTACCATAGGTCTCCATCGTAGAGGCCACCACGCGGGCTGTCCTATTTTTAAGGGTTTAACGTGATAAATGGCTCAGCCCTAGATGGCGAGTAGGAACAAAGGCGTGGGCGCTATTATTTCTCTTCTCCTTTGGCATTTAGGAATGAGAACATTAGCTCTGCTTCGCAGTACAGCAATCGAATGGACTACCTCTGCGCGACTCATATTGCAGTTTCCGCCGCACACCGTTATGGGGCCGCATGGCTTTAATTGATTTAGATACATTGAAAGCGGGCACGGGCGCGCTTCTTGGCCTTGACCCAGGGACAAAGACGTTGGGTTTGGCCATTAGCGACCGCACACGCCTCATCGCATCGCCGCTTCACACCATTCATCGCAAGAAATTCACGCCCGATGCTCAGAGTTTACTCAAGACGTTTCAAGATAATGAGGCTGCTGCTCTAATTGTTGGCATGCCGCTGAATATGGACGGAAGTCACGGGCCGCGCAGTCAATCCGTCCGGGATTTCTGTACGAACTTGTTACGTATTGAAGACATACCAATTTTCATGTGGGATGAGCGCATGTCCACCCTCGCCGTCACCCGCACCATGCTCGCCGATGATATGTCCCGCGCGAAACGGGCCAAGAATGTCGATAAAATGGCGGCTGCTTACATCCTGCAAGGGGTGTTGGACAGGTTACGCAATTAGGCCGCTTGCAATTTATCTTTGCGGTGCAAAATACAGGAAAGTTTTGACTCTTTACCCCCGCCCCCCTATCACCGCAAAAATCGTAAGAAGGACAGCCCGTCTGTGAGTTCTGAACCGTCTATTTTGGAAACAGCCACCCGCGATTACCCGTTTACGAAACGGCACTGCCTTTCCGTTTCAGACTTTCATCGCATTGATATTGAAAACCTTCTCCAGCTCGGTGAATACTATCTGGATTTAAACGTTCAAAAATCGCCCGACCGCTCTGTTCTATCAGGCAAAACGCTCATCAATCTTTTCTTCGAAAATTCAACGCGGACGGAAAAAAGTTTTGAATTAGCCGGAAAAAGGTTAGGTGCGGACGTCATTTCTATGAATGTTGCGACGTCCTCTGTCGCCAAAGGCGAAACGCTTTTAGACACGGCCGCAACGCTCAACGCCATGAACCCTGACTTGCTCGTTGTGCGGCATGGCTCCTCGGGCGCACCGTCTCTTTTGGCGCAAAAAGTCGGCTGTTCTGTCATTAATGCGGGCGACGGAACCCATGCTCATCCCACGCAAGCGCTGCTCGATGCCCTCACCCTCCGCCAAGCCTTCCCTGAAGGACTCGACGGATTGCGTATTGCGATTTGCGGCGACATCTTGCACTCCCGTGTGGCCCGTTCTGATGTGGCCCTCTTTAACATGCTTGGCGCAGAAGTTCGCCTCATTGGCCCTCCCACTCTCGTCCCGACAGATGCAGACAGATGGGGCGCGGATGTGTTTCATGATATGAAGGCGGGGTTGAAAGGGTGCGACGTCGTCATGATGCTCCGCCTTCAAGTGGAACGAATGAGCGGCGCTTTCGTGCCGTCCAAACGCGAATATTTCCATTATTACGGCCTTGATAAAACAAAGCTGACTTACGCCAAACCAGGCGCACTTGTTATGCACCCCGGACCGATGAATAGGGGCGTTGAAATCAGTGCCTCGATTGCCGACGATCCCGATGTCAGCCTGATATCCTCTCAGGTCGAAACGGGCGTTGCCATGCGCATGGGTATTCTCCACGCCTTGGCCGAAGCGCAAAATGCGGGAGCGGCCTGATGGGAACGCTATCTATCGTTAATGCACGCCTAATTGACCCTGCCACGCAGCGGGACGAAGAAGGCGGCCTGATTTGCGAGGACGGGAATATTGTCGAAATTGGCGATATTATTCCTAGAGGCGACATTATCGACGCGGGCGGGCTTATACTATGTCCAGGCCTCATCGACATGCGCGTGCGAACGGGCGAGCCAGGCCGTGAGAACCGCGAGACACTCGCCACAGCCGCGCAAGCCGCAATTGCAGGCGGCGTCACCTCTATCGTACTCACGCCGTCCACGGACCCCGTGATTGATAATGTCTCTTTGGTCGATTACCTGATCCGTAAGGGAGAAGACCTGCCCTATGATGTTTATGTCAGCGCCGCTTTGACGAAGAATTTTGATGGGCAACATCTGACAGAAATCGGCCTGATGCAGGAAGCCGGAGCGGTTCTTTTTTCCAACGGGCTAGAACCGATAGAAGATGCGCGCACCATGCGCAGACTTCTATCTTATGCCTCGAACTTCAACGCGCTCATCGCCAATCGCGCGATAGAGCCAAGCCTCAGCGCAGATACGGTCGCGCATGAAAGCAATCTCTCCTCCCGCATGGGGCTCGACGCCGCGCCTGCCATAGCAGAACGCATCATGGTCGAGCGCGATATTGCTCTGGCGGAATTAACGGGCGGCTCTGTGCTGATTGACCTTATCTCTTCGGAGGCTGCACTGGAGCCAATTTCGCGCGCCAAAGCCAAAGAACTCGACGTGTATTGTTCTGTCTCAATCAACCATTTATGCCTGAATGAATTGGATATCGGGGATTATCGAAGCTTTGCAAAACTCTCCCCGCCGCTCCGCGAAGAGAGCGATCGCTTGGCTTTATTGGAAGGCATCAATAAAGGCTTGATTGATGTTGTGGTTTCTGACCATGACCCTCGCCCCGCCGGCGAAAAACGCCTGCCATTTGCCGAGGCGGGTAAAGGCGCGGTGGGGCTGGAAATTCTGCTCTCTGCAGGATTGAGCCAAGTGGCTGACGGTCATTTGGATTTGATGGCTTTCCTTGCCACTGTTACCTGTAACCCGGCGGATTTACTGGGACTCAAATGCGGACGTTTAGAAGTGGGGCGCCCCGCCAACCTGACGCTTATAGATATGAACAAGCCTTGGGTCTGCGAGAGCGATAAATTACGGAGCCGGTCTAAGAACACGCCTTTTGACGGGCGAAGATTAACCGGCCGTGCGGTAAAGACCTTTTACAAGGGCGAAGTCGTCTATTCGCTTTGAAGAGATAAAGGAACTATGCTTGGCGAGGCCTCGCTATTTCGCCGTCACCGTACCATCTGATTGGACACCTGCCTTTTCAAGCTCTTTGGGCATTTGCCCCGTTACGAAACAAAACAGCATTTTAAAGTCGCTGATGAGAGACCAGAATGGATAGGTGAAAGTCGCAGGCTTATTCTTCTCAATAAAACCGTGGCTCATCCAAGCAAAGAAATACCCGGAGACAAACATGAACGGCACGAGCCACCATCTTTGCGTCGCCAGAGCAAAGGCCAAAACACAGAGACCGATAAGTGTGCCAAAATAATGCCATCCCCGCGTCGCAGGTTTGGCGTGCTCACGCAAATAATAAGGCCAAAACTCAGAATAGGTTTTTATCGTTTTCAATATCCAATCCCCTTATGCTTAACGACAGCCATACAGCATTTTTACGCTTTGGACAGTTAGGTGAATCAAATTTAAAGTTTCGCCCCATTCTTAAACTTATCTTTACCTTATTCGTTAATACAAAGGATGTCTTCTATAAGACACCCAATTTTCACCTAATACCTTCGGGAGCCTTGTGCTCCCTTTTTTTTTGGACAAAGCACAAAACTCTGATGTGGGCTTGTTCAAAGCAACAACAC
>CAZMEN010000122.1:0-3791 GCA_964565335.1 uncultured Algimonas sp.
CCCGCGAGGTTTGTTGTTACAGTAAAAATATCATTCAAATACATTTCAACGGGATCATTGACCTTACGACCCACGGCAAAGGCCGCGCTAGGCGCAGTTGGTGTTAGGATGGCATCGCAAGTCTGCCACGCATTTTCAAAATCTTCGACAATCCGCGTTCGTACTTTTTGAGCGCGCAAATAATAGGCATCGTAATATCCGGCCGAGAGCACATAAGTCCCAATCATAATACGGCGGCGGACTTCTTTGCCGAAGCCTTCTGTACGCGTGCGGTCATAAGTATCGTTCAGGTCCGCCCCGTCAACGCGCAGGCCATAGCGCATTCCGTCATAACGCGCCAAATTGGAAGACGCTTCCGCTGGGGCCACAACATAATAAGCAGGCAAAGCATATTTCGTATGGGGGAGCGTAATCGGCACGATTTCCGCCCCTGCCGCTTTCATCCATTCAATGCCCTCGTCCCAGAGCGATTGAATTTCTTCAGGCATACCGTCGATGGAATATTCTTTCGGGATACCAATGCGCAGGCCTTTGACAGATTTTCCACAAGCGTCTGACCATTTCGGCACATCAACATTTAATGACGTTGAATCTTTCGCATCATAACCTGACATGCTCTCTAGCAATATGGCCGCGTCTTTCACTGTCTTGGCAATCGGCCCCGCTTGATCGAGGGAGCTGGCAAACGCCACTGTGCCCCATCTTGAACAGCGGCCATAGGTCGGTTTAATTCCCACAGTCCCAGTAAATGACGCAGGCTGGCGGATAGACCCGCCCGTATCGGTCGCCGTCGCGCCCAAACACATATCCGCAGCGACCGCTGCCGCAGACCCGCCAGAAGAGCCACCCGGCACTAGGTCTTCGCCTTTTCGCCACGGGTTAATCACGGGACCATAGGCAGAGGTCTCATTAGAGGACCCCATCGCGAATTCATCGAGGTTTAATTTGCCAAGCATCACCATGCCGTCGGCTTTCATGTTGGCCGTGACAGAGCTCTCATAGGTTGGCGCAAAATTACCAAGGATTTTGGACCCCGCACAGGTTTTGACGCCATCTGTGCAAAACAAGTCTTTGATGGCTAAAGGCGCGCCTTCGAGCAAACCGACCTCACCTTTAGCCCGACGTGCATCAGAGACTTCCGCGCTTTCCATCGCCGCTTCAAATGTGGTCGTAATAAAGGCGTTCAAATCCGCCCCATCCATACAGGCATCAATATGCGCTTTGGTCAGCTCGACCGAGCTGAAATCGCCCTTTGTCATACCGTCCAGCGCGTCGGATAATGTGAGTTTTGTTAAATCAGTCATAATGTACGATTTCAATTCCTATCAGACGATTATCTGCATCAAAGTCTAAGTTTACGTCCAAATCTTCGCGGTTGGTCTTTTCTGTATCTAGCGTTTCCGTTCTCTCAACGAGACCAGAAACCGATTTCCTTCGGCCATCCAATTCTAAATAACCTGTTCCCAAATCGCCAGCTGGTTTCCAAAAAACCTTTTTGCGTTTTAGAAACAATTCTTACTCCACACTTCTCGGTACAACGAAGAAGCCATCATCTTTTTTCGGGGCGTTTTTCAACACGTCTTCGCGTTTATCACCATCGGTAATGGCGTCTGCGCGGAGCGGGGCGGACATATCCACGGCGGAGGTCATCGGCTCTACGCCGTCCACATCCACTTCGTTGAGCTGTTCAATCCAAGACAGAATGCCGTTCAAATCATCGGCGAGCGGTTGGAGCCTGTCGACCTCAACATGGAGCCGCGATAATCGGGCGATTTTCTTGACATCTTCGGCGCTGACGGCACCTTTTGGATCTGACATGAAAGCCTCGTGTATTACCCGTCTTTCGGGCGTTAATTAGACTTTGGCGGGTTAGCAGGCGCCCCCGACAATCGCAAGACTAACGATTGTGCCATTACAGCTTTTTCGCTATTCCGATGAAAAGGCAGGCAAATGACTAAAAACTACGATGATGTTGTCAGCCCCTCCACCCCGCGTATGGGGAATGCTTTTACGCGGTGGATAGGGCGATTGATCCTTAAAATGATGGGATGGAAAATAACGGGCCAATTGCCCGACAAAAAGCAGATCATTATTATCGGCGCTCCGCATACCTCAAATTGGGATTTCACATTAGCCATGGGCGCTATGCTCGCCGTCGGTTTACGTTTCTCCTGGATGATGAAAAAGGAAGCTTTCTTTTGGCCCTTAGGCGGCCTGTGGAAGGCTATGGGCGGCATTCCGATTGACCGCGGCGGCGACACCGATATCGTGGCCCAAATTTCTGAATACTTCCAAAACAATGATAATGTATGGATTGGACTGACGCCCGAAGGTACACGCAGCAAAGTTGAGACCTTTAAGAAGGGATATTTGCGTATGTCCTACGGCACAGGCGTGCCTCTTTTTATTATCGGAATCAATGGCCCGACGAAAGAAGTCGTTCTCGATAAACTTTGGGAGACGACAGGAGATTTGGAACAAGACAATGTCGCAATCAAAGCTTATTTTGATGCCAACTTCACAGGAATTCGCCCCGAAAAAGGCTGAAGGTGCTTACAGCGAGCCTGTCCGATGAAATATGATAATCCGCATATGAGCGCGCAGTCCCCGCGCATGGGCAATGCTTTCACGCGCTCTCTGGGTTCGCTTGGGCTGAAGCTTACGGGTTGGAAACTGGTCGGCCAAATGCCGGATGTGCCAAAGTTCGTGATAGTCGGCGTGCCGCATACGTCAAACTGGGATGCTATTTCGGCGTCTCTCGCCATGCTCGCCTCAGGGTTTAAATATACTTTCCTTATTAAAAAAGAATGGTTCTTCTGGCCGATGGGGCCAATTTTCCGTGCCCTTGGCGGCTACCCTGTGGACCGCGGGAAAGGCGTCGATGTTGTCTCGCAAATCGTCAAACTATTTGAAGGTGAAGAAAAGGTCTGTGTCGGCTTTCCGCCCGAAGGGACGCGCTCAAAGGTCGAACGTTACAAAACGGGCTACCTCCGCGCCGCCTACGCCGCTGATGTCCCTGTCTTTATTTGCGCCTTTGACGGCCCAAACAAACGCGTTGTGCTTGACAAATTATTCCCGCTGACTGGGGACTTAAAAAAAGACAATCAGGCGCTGAAAGCTTATGTTGACGCCACATGGGTGGGCGTTCACCCTGAACGCCAGAAATAAACATGACCGCCTTAGCGAGATGAAATGAACTCTCCTACACATAGCCTCTTGGCTTTGGCCCTTTTATCCAAAAAAGATTCGCCAAAACGCAACTGGGCTGTGTTTCTCGGGTCTTTTATCCCCGATCTCGCAATTTATTTATGGGCGCCTTATCAAAAATTTGTAAACGGCGTGTCAGGCGAGGACATGTGGCGAGAGCTTTATTTCCAAGCCCCCATGCAAAACCTTATCGCCTATTTCAATTCAATCCCGATCTATTTGGCTTTATTAGCTTTCGGCTGGGTGAGCCGCACAAAGATTTGGGGACAGATGCTTCTGTTTTTCGCAGCGGCGGCCCTCATCCACATGGCCACAGACTTGCCTGTTCACGCCGAAGATGCCTATCGCCATTTTTGGCCCCTCACAGATTGGCGGTTTTTCTCGCCGCTCTCATATTGGGATAAGGGTCATCATGCGGGATGGGTCAATTTGATTGAAGCCGTCATCGCCTTCGCCAGTATTGCAGTCCTCTGGCGGCGCTTTCCGAAACTTTGGGTCAAGATAGTCTTGGGACTAGTTACCGTTCTCTACGCCGCCATGATTGTTATCACGGCCTTATGGTAAAGCTAAGCGCTTTAGAACAG
>CAZMEN010000123.1:0-3639 GCA_964565335.1 uncultured Algimonas sp.
CTGTGTGAAACAAAACTATAATTCGGTATCCGGCATGGGTACCGCCTGCGCGGGCTGTCCTATTCATAGGCAAAAACGTGACGAAGGCTCGGCCCTAGATGGCGAGCAGGAACAATGGCGTGGGTTGGGCACAGAGGAAGGTTTTACTGAGAGACTTAGTTGCTCCAAAGCCTCGTTCTCTCGCGCCGACGTGTTTTTCTAATGCCCTATCCCGAGGGCGATGGCTCTCAGGGCTGTTGAGACACGGTCGGATGTGCCGAGTTTTAAGAAGAGGCGTTTTATATATCCATTCACGACATGCAGTGACAAGCCAAGCGTATCGGCAATGCTGCAATTCGATTTTCCAACAACGATTAAATCCAGAATATCACGTTCGCGTTGCGATAAGCTAATCGTGTGGATGTTCAGTTTGTTCAGAGAATTGCAGACCATAATATGGGCCTTTTGGCAGAGCATTTGTACTTTCAAAATATCAGCAGAGGATAAAGAGTGTTTGTCTTTATGAATTTGGACACAGACATTTCCGTTATGTCCAAGCGGGCCAAAAACCGGAACGGACAAGCCCTCTCCAGGGAACCGTTTTCGGAAGAGTTTTATAAAACACTTATCTTTGCGGGTCAGATTTGGCAGGTCCAAAAGTTGAGACCACAAAAGAGGCTGGGCCATCAGAATCGGGCGCGTGATAATGGGGTTCGACCGATAGGTTTCTTTTTGGCGATAGTCGGAAATTTCTTCTCTGGAAAATTTAGAGAATGTTACTAGAGAGACGGGGTCAGAAGGCGCGGCCCCGATAGGCGGAATGCAATGATATCCTACCAGATTATAATCGCTCGTCTTAATTCTATTATCAATAAGATCGCACATGGAACCTATTGTTTCTATGCCGTCTAAGGCTTGTGAAATATCTTCAACATTCGTTAAAAAACCCATTTCTTTTCCTCACGATAGGGGGGTGCGTGACAGTAGGGAGTTTTGTAATCCAATATTTATTGATGCGCCGCATACTCAAATATGAGTATGTCATCGGCGGCAGCTTAAGGTAGGGTTCGCGAAATTCTTACCCACGGATTTACCATAAAAACACATAAGAGATGAAAATTATACTTTTGAGCGTATGCTAACGGGATGGAGACGGGGCGCACAGTTGACAGAAAGTCTAGGGACGATTCTGTCGAGGAGTATTTAAAACTCCTCGGGGAAATTGCGGAGGCTGGCCTCTATCCCGAGAAGTTTGCAGACCTATGTCATAGCTGGGCGAAACGCCCGAGCGACTCCAAAAATCTAACTAACTTTGAAAAGTTACTGGACGTCGTTTACAAACAAAGCGCGGCAGAGCTTAAAACCCTAAAACCCGAATATGTGGTGAATAATCTCTTCGTGCAGGACAATTTTTCGCAGACATCATTTACTATTGATGCCAATCTGGAAATTGTTTCGATTGGAGATAAAGCGAAGACTATCCTCGGCGTGAGCCTTGGCGATTCTGCTCGATCCCTTTTCGCGATAGATTTAAATGATGCCATTCAGGCCATAAAAGCGACGCCAAGAGAGCGTAATATCAAAGAGGTTTTTGCGCTTGATGGGTCTCGTCATTCGGCTTTTTTGGTTCAGATACAGCTAAACGGGTTACTTAAAAATTTCTTCAGATTCACCCTTTGTAAACTTGAAATAGCGGACGGGCCGCGAGATTATATTCGTGATAATTTTGAGCTGACTCAAGCGGAGATGGAGATATTGAATCTCGTCTTGCAGCGCCTGTCGATTCCCAAGATTGCTGAAACGCGGCAATCGACCCCTAACACGGTCAGAACGCATATAAGCCGTATTAAAAGGAAGTTCCAAAGCCGCAGTTTGACGGACGTTATTCTAAGCGTTCAGGAAATAATTGCCTTTCACGACGAAGAGGTCGGGTCAGGCCATGAGGGCATCAAAAAATTCATCCCAATACATCGGAATACGACGCTCGCAAAAATCCCCGCGACCCCATACCAAGTTGAGTATTCTCGATATGGTAGTCCTCACGGGGCGCCGCTGGTTATCTTACACAGTATTGAGTATGGGGTTTCGCCGTCCAAATCTTTTGTAAGCCAAATGATTGACGCAGGGTATTGTCTCTATATCCCCATGCGACCCGGGTTTGGACGGAGCTCAGTTTCGAATTCTATAGAGCAGTCGGCCGAGATTTTGGAAGGCTTTATCCGTACTTTGAAGCTTACGAATATTACACTGATGGCGTTCTCGACGGCTGCGCCTACGGCCATAAAACTGCTAGAAGGCACGGCGCGCATCGCGCGGACAATCTTCGTTAATTACGGTTTCCATACCGAGAATAAGGTCAAACATATTAAACCTGTCTGGTTGAAAGGCTTGTTGGAATTTGGCTTGGGGTCTGCGGATAGTTTTCAATTTTCGTGGCGCATGACCAAAGGAATGTTACGCCTGCTCGGGTATAAAAATTTCTATAGAAAACTGTATAGCGGCTGTGAAGAGGATCTTGATTTTCTCAATCAAAATACAGAGCGTTTTAAAGAGTCGTCTAATTTATTACAGAGCGCCTCTCCAGCGGCTTGCCGCAATGATCTCGTATCGGCGTTCCTGCCCAATGACTCGGTTCTCAATCTTGCGGGAAGATCACAAACTATCATCGCCATTTTTGGGTCTCACACACATGGCATTTCATTGGAGCCGATGAGAGAGTCATCCGAGGCGTTGGGCATTCCATTTCATGTGATTGAAAACTCTGGCCGTAACTGCATTTATCAAAGGCCAAATGAGTTTTTGAAAATCGTGAAAACGGAAGAGCGGTTACGCGAAACCGGATAGTCTTGCCTCGTAGAAACAGTGTCGTTACATCCGATACGCCTTGATGATTGTCACAGGATTTGTCAGGATTTGGCCCGTTGTGACGTTATCACCCGAGAGGCCTTTGGCTTCCATGGCTTGAATTTGGCGCACAACATCCATGCCCTTAATGACTTTGCCGAAGGTCGCGTAACCTTGGCCGTCGGGATTACGTGTGCCGCCATAATCAAGGAATTTATTATTGCCGATATTAATGAAAAAATAGGCTGCACTGCCGCTGCCGGGCTCCAACCGTGCAATGGACACGATGCCTTCTGTGTTGGAGAGGCCCGTTTCCGTGGTGAGTTCATGCGCAATCGGATCGGTGAGCGGAGTGCTGTCCAAACGCCCGCCTTGTATCAGGCTCATACCCATTTCTTGAGGGTCATTATCGGGCCGTACCACGCGGTAAAAGCCTTGAGCATCATAAAACTTATTGTCGACATAGCGCAGGAAATCCTCGCCCGATATTGGGGCTTTGTCAGTGTAGACTTCAATTTCGATATTGCCCTGTGTCGTCTCAAGCATCACCACAGGACGGGCAGGGCCTTTGGAACAAGCCGCCAAGCCCAAAAGTGAAAGGGCTAAGAAAAAGAAAGAGAGATATTTAAACACAGAAGATACCTTCATTGAACGTCATGAAATTGAATAATAGTCTGATGGCTTGGGTTATCGTGTGAGCGCCATAAGTGCGGTCGTACTGGGGTCATGGCTACCCGTTTCGCCTGCCTTCATTTCATCCAAAATCGTGGTGGCGAGGACTTTACCGAGCTCAACCCCCCATTGGTCGAAACTATT
>CAZMEN010000124.1:0-3299 GCA_964565335.1 uncultured Algimonas sp.
CCAAGAACCCGTAGGAACTATCGGTAGGCAGGCACACGCTCCAAAAGGCCCGGCAAAGTCGTCCAGTCACAGACGATGCTCAACCCCGCTGTCTCCTAAACCAAAACCTGACGCGTTCCTGTCCTAGGCTTAGAAGAACAATTTTATCTGGCCGAGATAGATTTTGCTGAGAAGCAAAATCCCTTTCGACCAAAATTGTCAAATCCAAAGCTCCAAATACTCAGGGGCTTTGTCAGAAACAACTTATATAAATTACGATGGGTTTGAGGGGCGGGGATTAAGTTTTTTAGTCTCGGGTTAAAGCCTTGAGATAGAGATAAAATTTTTCTGAGGAACTGCGGATGAGTCTGATTGGGGGGCAAAGCGGATGTTAGGTGAGCGGCTTAAAACGCTCAAAATAGGACGCTCAGCCTTTACTAGACAGACTTCGGGAAAACGCTATGTTCTGCCCAAGGGATAAGGGCGCAGCATGTTACTTCGAAGAATATCCAAACACGTTAAGGATCAGAACTGGTTCGCGGTTCTGATTGATTTTGTCATTGTGGTGTTCGGTGTATTCATTGGTATTCAGGTGGCGAACTGGAATGATGCTCGTGCAAGCAAACTCCAAGAAACTGCCATATTGGAACAACTGAACGATGAGTTTATAGAAATCAGGACGGCCCTCGAAAAGCAAATTACGATTCGCGAGGGATACACTGACAATCTGAGGCAATTGGTTACTGGCTTGGAAGGTTCAGGTCCCATGCCAGATGAATTCGCCATCAAAAGTGCACTGATTGCGGCTCGGTCGACGGGGCGGCGGCCTGCTGCATCCGCCGCCTATCTGCAACTTACGGCCAATGGCGATCTTGCGCGGTTATCAAACGAAGACCTAAAACAGACATTGATCCGTTACCATGCAAGATTGGAGCGGGATGCATTTATTTTTCCTGAATTAATGCGAACGGTTGTCCTGGAAATGTCAACGAATACGTTCGTAGACTATGATATTCGCGGAACCGGAACAACTGGGGCCGCCATTGATAGTAGTATTCAAGTCGAGGTGGAACGAGCCAATGCGGTCCGGTCCTATGATTTCGAAGCCATGCGCGAATACGAAGAACGCTATGAAGCTTTGTACCTAATGCATTCCACCCTCGTAGACACAGACAAGACCCAATTGGAACTGGTGACAGATATTTTGACAGAGATTTCCGAGGAGTCGAACTAATGCTCCTGCGCTCCATCACCAAACACGTGAAAGACCAGAACTGGTTTGCAGACCAAGCCAATACGAGCGGCTAAAAATCGCGCCAAATAAGCCTCTGGGTTAAGGCTACTATAAGACAAATAGTAACTTACTCGTAGTAAATCTCAGCATAGCCAAAGTTGTTGAAACATATTTAAAACCAAAATTTTGGCTTGATTTTTAATATAGTCGTTCCTCAGCTTTGAAGAACAATTTTGTTTATAAGGGAGGTTGGGGCCAGATATACCAGAAGCCTGTACCCCCGATGTTTTGGAAATGAGCGGAGTGAAAGGACGTTTCTCACCCTGTCATTTCCCCAACAAGTTAGGTGATGACGGGCAGGTGTGTGTTGACTCCAAACCCGCTCTAATAATTCAGGGTCTCTTGAAGAGTCTTCTCGCCATATTCATCCGTATCGCTAAAGGAACGGAAGGTTTCCCATTTCACACCATTCGGGTCCATCGTCCAATTTTTTTCCGATTTGGAAAAACAGCATGTTGTTTCGCCGATTTCCATCAGAGGGGCGGAGGCCGTTTTTAAACGGTCTCTGATGTCGTCTAATGCGCTCTTGTCATCGACCTGCAAACCTACATGGTGGATGCCTGTCGTGCTAGAGAGATGGTCTTCGGACTCAACGACGAAATTGACGCGGGGGTCCTCGAGCATCCATTTGGCATAGTTCTCTCGGGTCTTTGTCGGGGCGTGGCCAAACAAAGTCGAATAGAAGCTCACCGATTGCTCGAACGTGTCGGGCGCGGCATTAATGTGAATGTGTAATCTCTTCATAACATTCTCCTTCACCCTTATATATGCATGATTGCGCATATATGCAAGTATATAGAGGCAAGGTTTGAGAGGTGATTATTGCGGGTCTAATATTTCCGCCATTTGCCGGAAATCTTCACCAAGGCTTTTCGCATCTAGGCGGTATTCCACAGTTCGGCCTTTTTTCTCGGATGATAAAATGCCGGCCTCATGCAGAATTTTTAAATGACGCGAAATACCGGACAGATCGATCCCGCAGCATTGGGTGAGCTCGCCGACCTTGAACGGTTTATCTTGGCCAATAAAGGTAGATAGCAAAGCCAAACGCACAGGATCGCCGAGCGCTTTGAAAAGGGCGGGGCGGTTAAGGGCGGTCGGTGATTGAGGAGTTTTAGACATAGTTCAGACAGTAAAGATATTTGCGCGCAGGTGCAAATGTATAGGCACCTCTATCCCGTAGATTAAACCATAACCCGCGGGTTCATTATCTTGTCCGGGTCTATCGCCGTTTTAATCGCGCGTAATAACATCATTTTCGTCGGGTCGGCGCGTTCAGCGAGGTCTTCGCGTTTCATTGTGCCGATGCCGTGTTCGGCCGAAATTGATCCGCCGAGATCATCGACGATGTCAAAGACGGCGTTTGAAATATCATTCCACCCCGCGAGAAAGGCCTCGCGCGCCATCGCTTCAGGTTGAGCGATATTATAATGGATGTTGCCGTCGCCGAAATGGCCGAAACCGACAGGACGGCATAGCGGGACGACCTCCTGCATTTTGGTGTCGGCGCGCCTAAAGAATTCGGGGATTTTATCGACGGGGACGGTGATGTCCTGTTTGACCGAGCCGCCAAGGAATTTCTGCCCCGCGCTCATATGTTCACGGATAGAGAGGATGTCCGCCGCCTGCGTTTCATTTTGCGCGATAACGGCGTCGATGACTTTCTCGGTGTCAAAGGCTTTGCCGAGCAGGTTTTCGGCGAGCGCCATGCCGTCTTCTTCGCTGTCCACTTCCCAATCACAGAGCAGGTACCAGGCGTGCTGACCCTCAAACGGGTCACGAATGGCATCAAAATTATCGACCACCGCGCGGTAGCCTATCGCGGGCATGACTTCGAACATGGCGAGACGCCCGCCTGCCCGAAAATCTTCGAGCAAGGACACAGCCACTTCGACACTGTCCAAACCGATGAGAGCGCGTTGCACATAATTAGGTTTTGGAAAGAGCTTAAGCGACGCGGCTGTTATGATGCCCAGCGTGCCTTCCGCGCCCAAAAACAGACGGTTTAAATCATAGCCCGTGTTAT
>CAZMEN010000125.1:0-3117 GCA_964565335.1 uncultured Algimonas sp.
GTTCTATACGCTCGGCCCGCTCACCACAGATATCGCCCCCGGCTATGATCATATCACATCAGGCATTGGCGCGGCGATGATTGGCTGGTTCGGCACGGCCATGCTCTGTTACGTAACACCGAAAGAGCATTTAGGCCTGCCTGACCGCGACGATGTCAAAGTCGGCGTGATTACTTATAAGCTTGCGGCGCACGCGGCTGACCTCGCCAAAGGTCACCCCGCCGCACAAATCCGTGACGATGCACTGTCTCGCGCCCGTTTCGAATTCCGTTGGGAAGATCAATTCAACCTCTCCCTCGATCCCGAAACGGCCAAAGATTATCACGATCAGACTTTACCGAAAGACGCGCATAAAGTCGCCCATTTCTGCTCCATGTGCGGGCCGAAGTTTTGCTCCATGAAAATCACGCAGGACGTGCGGGACTATGCGGATGGATTGAGCGATAATGAGAAACAAGCCCTCTATCCGGTGGAAGCCCAAGAGGGCATGGAGGAGATGTCCGAGAAGTTTAAAGAGCTTGGCGGGCAGATTTATCTCAACGCCAATGGCGAGGTGAGGGAACCGATTGACTAAATCCTTGCTCGCCTGTTTTGGGGCAGGCGGGGTTTTTAGATAAGGAAATGGGATAGACTATTATCCATGAAACATCTCTTTCAAACGCTCTGTGTCGCCTTACTTTTAGTGGGGTGTCAGACAGCAAAACCTGAACCGTCTGCTCTGCTGCCTGATAGGCATGCAGAGCTAGAGATGCGCTTAAACGCGCTAGATATGGACGATCCAAATCTGCGCTTTAGCAAGGTTGAACGCGCCCTTCGGGATGAGGGTTACAATGATGATGATTTCAAAACTTTGGCCGATACCGGGAACTCAAATGCGCAGGTCCTCTATGGACGCTTATTTCGGTTCAAAGATGATCCCAAAGCGCGCTATTATTATAAACGAGCGTGCGAGTCTGGTAATATGATTGGCTGCCGCGCCGTTGGGTTTTCATTCAATCATTCTATGAACCATGAAAAGGTCACGCTCATAAGCGATTACGACGCCGCGCGTCCCTATTTTGAAATGGCCTGTAAGGCGGACAATGCTCTGTCCTGCCGTGCTTTGGGGAATTTATACCATTTCGGTCGCGGCGTAGAGACAAACATAGATCGTGCGCGGCCCCTCTATGAAAAATCCTGCGACCTCGGAAACTACTTTGGATGTAATGATTTGGGCGTCCTTTACATGGACGCCCGAGGTGTCCCCCAAGATTACGATAAGGCTAAAGCACTGTTTGAATATGCATGTCAGGGCACCAAATTTGGTTGCGCGAATTTGCAGATTGTTGAGAAGAAGATGAAAAGGGCGGCGAAATAAATGGCATGTAAAGAGTTTTTTGAATTATAACTAAATACTGAAAGTGCCCAAGAAGTTTTAACAATTCAGCGGGCAGATGTATATCAAAGCTATGAAGTGAGTAATCAGTGTTTCGATTTTTAAATTTTTCTAAGTTATTCCTGATCTCTTTATGTTTGGTTTTGATAACTTGTCAGTATCGCGGGCACACTAGCAATAATACCGCAGTAGGTGATGCTTCTATTGACGAAATTTTGAAAACTTTGGAGGGTCAACCAGACTTTGAACGTAATGCAGACTACGAGGATGCTCTGGATGTGCTTTTTAACTTAGGTATTTATGAGTTTGACCCTAATGACTTAAGTGCTTGCGATAACGATGACCTTCGTCCTTATTATTTGCAACGTCAAATTCCTAATAATGTCAGACAAGAAATTGATGAAAATATTGATGAGTTCAATGGGGATGACGTTTTTTCTTATCTTTTGAATATTGCTGAAATGGCTAGTGATGAAAGAGAGATTGAAATAACTTCTTTTATGAACGTGAAAGCGTCTGAAAAGGATATACTATACGAAAAATTACTTACATATCTGATTTGGGTCTCAAGTCAGAGGGGTAGTGTCGATGGCCTTAACGAGATAGGCGCGGCACAAATTTATTGTTATCAAAATACTGAACAAGATATTCTAGGGGGTGTAAGGGCTTTGGAAAAAGCTGTCTCAAAAGGTGACCCTTTAGCCATGATGACTTTGGGCAAGGTTTATTACACTGGAATGGGAGAGTATTCTGACAAGGAGCTAGGTATAAAGCTTCAAGATAAGTCTTTTGAATTAATTATAGAACAGCTCAAAATTTCAAGGTCAACCATTCTAAAAGACCTCGATAAGGAATAGGCCGTAACTATTTCAAGGATGGTCTATCCAGAAATAACTTGCATTCCCCGCAATGTTCTCATATGTTCACTTTATGTTCTATACTTATATTATCGCGAATTCTAAACATGGGGCTATTTTTACGGGGCAGTGTGATGACCTTTCGCAGCGTATGCGCGAGCATAAAATAGCGCGCCTTGGGCGAGCGGCTTCTACTCTTTCCTATTCGATTGACCGCCTGATGTGGTTCGAGGCCCACCCCACGCGGGACGCGGCGGTAAAGCGTGAGCGCGAAATTAAAAAATGGAGTCGAAAGCGGCGTTTGGCACTGTTTGAAGATTCTAATCCCGACTGGATTGATCTCGCAGCAGATATGTCAGAGGCGGCTTTATATAAAGCGCCCCCCATACCTGCGAATGTTCCGACCGCTTATCAAGGCTTAGCTTTAGCGAGCTAGGCTTTGCGTCAGGGGAAGGATAGTCTTCGAGAATAGTGCAGTGGTTGGGAAGTGTCCTTCCATCCGACTTATCCCCGAAACGTCGGGGCTCCAGTCCTTATTTGCATTTAGAGTCCCGCCTATGCGGGTATGAGCGGGTTGAAACATAACGGTTTTCAACAATCGTATCCCCACACCGCCAACCCGTGCCATATTTATCCTGTTCTTCTGAACACAGGACAGGTGAGACGTCATTCACTGGTTCAGGAGACAGCGGGGTTGAGCATCACTTGTGACTGGGTGATTGTGCCGGGCCTTTTGGAGCGTGTGCCTGCCTACCGATAGTTTCTTTCAAGACTAAGGTTTTGGGGGATTCTTGGACTGGGGTTGTTGTAATTATGGCCGCTTCATAAACAACCGCTGCCGTGGGGCGCGAAGTGGCAATAATTGATCTGGTGGATCAATTATAA
>CAZMEN010000126.1:0-2056 GCA_964565335.1 uncultured Algimonas sp.
GCTTTGCGATGCATGAGGCGTCCAAATTAAAAGCGAGAACAAAATGAGTGATGGCCATAAGGCATCAAAATGCCGCGCCGCTGCAAACGCTAACGGCGCGCTCAATAGGCATAAAAAACTCGCCAGCAAAGCCAAGACTTTCCCAAAATGCCGCGCAAGCAACAGATAGGATGCTATCCCAAATAAGAAAGCGCCTGACTGGATGAAGACACCCAAAAAGGACAAATTTTCATTTAATTTTGCAAAGAATAAGACCACCAGCCTAAATACAGGCCGCGTGGCCGCGCCGTCTCCGTCAGGAGATTCGAAACGTCCCTCACGAACAAACGCCTCACCTGTTACAAGATAATCAGAGATATCCCACCCTATTCTAAAGCTCGGATGCACCAAAATAAAAACGGATAAGATCATAAGCGCACAGAGCCCGAGCCGAAGTATGAGCGAATGAACTTGCAGATCCGAAATTTGATTTTCAGAGTGAGGCACAGGTGGACTTTTTATAGCTTAAGGAAAGACGTAGAGTTTATCACGAGCAATACTATCGCACTAGCCTAGAATATAAATACCCGCTTAAGAGATTTGTCACAGGCATTGGCATACGCGTCCATATATTTGTCAATCGAGACTGAGTTTGGTATCTGCTTGATAAGGCGCTTCCGGGCTCTGTGATAACAGGAAAGGGTTTTGCCCCCCACCAGCGCTTAAAATTATAGCCGGAAGACCCAAAGGGCGAGCGGCCAAAATCAAATACGGCGTCCCCCTTCTCACAAGCCCTCTGAAGCGCGTGCCACGCTAATAGATGAAAGGGACTAAAACGCGTTTCGCGAAACTTCGGGTTATTTGCCCCCCAGACTAACCAACATATTCCGTCGTCTCGTACATAGGTCAGCACACCGCGGCTTTCAGAGCTTTCTGGATCGCGAACATGCAAGATTTTCAACAAATCATCCCTCATAAGACCGTCGATAAGGCGCTCGGGTATTGCTGGGCTGCCGAGAATATGGCGAGACTGGTTGATCAACCTAGCCGCCTCAACCGCTGTTTGCGGACTCGCCGTTTCGTCAACAAGAAGCGCGCTACGTTCGGCGCGGTTCACACATTGACGGCATTTCCTAGACATGTCTTCACCGCGGATATCATCAGCCGTTCTGTGCAACAATCCGATACGCATAACCACGGGATCATCCGACTCAATCGGCGAGCTTGGATCGCCCAAAAATGCAAACTTTATATCCGAATTATTGGAAAAAAGCGTTTGAGCCGCCTGCTGCGTTAAATTACTAACATTTAAAATTGGAGCATGAAGCTGTCGGCGTTTAAACGGCAATAAAGACGGCGGAGACGCTATCTCGCCCTCAAAGGACCAGCCCATATGTTCGCAAACCGAGGCTGTCCAGCGCCGGGTGAAATCATCACTCCAGCGGCGATCTATACCCGCTGCACCCGTTTTTAAAGCGACGTCATTCATCTGATCGGCGGGTCGCTTCAATATAGGCATAAATAGATGTCGCGCGCTGTAGCAGGCTTTCACTTTCGCTGACGCGCCCATCCAAATACACGCGGCTCGTTGCATAGGTTTTGACAGTAAAACCCGCCGCATCAAGCACCTTCGGTAGTTGCCGATGGGTAAGCACAGATTTGAGCAAAGGCGCGCTCTGAAGCTTCAAAAAAACCGGGCGTGTAATAGCTCTAATACCGCCTTTGAGAGCGACAATTAGGTAAAGCGTGCCGCCTGGCTTTGTCCATTTGGCAAGACGCTCGAAATCCATTTCGATATTTTCAGAAATGCCCACGATCCCAAATGCTGCCACAGCATCAAAAATACGCCCCTCAAAATCATATTCCGTGACATCCCCTGTTATGGCCTCTGAATATCCGCCGTTTAGGGCTGTTTCCAAGACGGCCGGATCATGATCAAGTCCGACCACATGATTGCTTTGGGACCACGCGCGAAGTGCGTCGCCTTCGGAGCACCCCACATCAAGAATGGTTTGGCCAACAGGTGGAGTTAACGTTTCAATCCATTTATTTCTGGCCTTAATATAGGGACGATAGG
>CAZMEN010000126.1:2066-2981 GCA_964565335.1 uncultured Algimonas sp.
CCATGACTGTTTATAGAGCAATGTACCATCCGGACTGAAACTATCGGGACGGGCGTTTGGTGACTTGATGTGTTGCGGCGGGTTTGTCGATGAAGGCGTATCTGTCATATCTGAATGGTCACTAGCGCAAATCCATTCAATGGTCTACCTCCGTCACATGAAACGCAATTTGATATTTGAGGGATCTATCGTTGTCCTCTTGACGGCGTTGTCGATTACCTTCTTATCGCGGTTTCTAGATATTTCAGCTCTAACCCTGAGCCTTAAAAATGCACATTTCGGCTGGATTGCTGTTGCTATAGCCTGTGAATGTATGGCGCAGATCGCCAAGGCTAATCGGTTGCTTTCCTGCGGTCCGTTTAGTCCCGAGCTACCTGAACGCGCCTTACCGGCTGTCGTCTCTTTACAAGGGGCAGTGGGAGCGCTGGCCCCCTTTACACTTGGGGATATTTTGTTGGGTGCGATTATCAAAAAATATTCCAACGCAAGTCTCGGCGCGGCGGCCTTTCGAGTGATTGTATTGCGTATTTTAGATGCCATTATTCTTCTGTTTGGCGCAGGAATATTGGTCCTGATCGCGCCTGTATTGCCAAAGGTCTGGCGTATTGGCCTCACAATTTTTGTTATTCTATCCGCCCTTGGCATTTTTATGACACCGTTTTGGCCAAAAATATGGAACAAAATTTCAAATAATCTTGCGCCGAAGTTTCTAGAAGTCATCCAAGTTGAAAACCTACCTAAACTCTTGATATGGACCGGCGTACAATGGGGCGTTCGGTTATGCAGCTTTCTGGCATTGTTGACGGGGTTGCAAATAAACTTGTCAGGAATAGCGAGCAGCGCTGTATTTTTCTGGTCAAGCGTTGCCGACTTTTTACCCGTGAAGCCCGTCGCTAACCTTGGGCCCGTAGAGGC
>CAZMEN010000127.1:0-2913 GCA_964565335.1 uncultured Algimonas sp.
TGTTTCAACCAATCATCTGAAATTGCGCTAAGGCGACCCATGATATCAGAGTCTGCCTCCGCTTCTATAATATCAAACTCCAGCCCCTCCCGTTGAGCCCGGTTTCGGGCCTGTCGGTAACGCGCTCGTTCCTTCCCGGCGAGGTCAAAACCGTCAATTGAGACCAAAGCCATTTCTCCGATCTTCTGAGACTTCATCTTAGAGTCTTGGAAACTCTCCAAATACCTTTCCCGCACGGCGTAAAACGCCGGGGAAAAACCATCCTTCATGGCTTGGGTAATAAATTTTTGGATTAATTCAGAGGATTCACACTCGAGCCCTATCGGCGCGCCAAGAGCAATGCGGGTTTTTCCTTTTTCGCCATACATAACAAAACTACTGCCGGAAGCCGAAGGCAGGAATAATTTATCCCCCGTCAAAGCTAAATTCGCTTCGGATACGGAGTTTTCCGACTTTGCAATAAGATGGGAAACATCAGCGGGGATTGAGGGAGACATAATCACTAAATGATAAGACAGTTTACAGATGAGCTTTGAGAAGAGGAAGGCGCTTCAAAGCTCAAACGTGACAAGGCGCTATAATTTTGGATATAAAGCCTTGCGGCAACGTCACGTCATTAATGTCAGGCGCGTGAAGGTCGCCAATATTTTTCAGCGAGCTTTTCGGTTGAGCGGGCGACGATACGTTTACATCACCCGGACCTCCCGAAGAGCTATTCACACTGGCGCCGCAAGCGCTAAGCCTGAACGTCGTGGGCGCACCTGTCGCAGTCATATGCGAGCCAATGACAGTTCTACGCGAAAGAAAGTGGTTCCGATTTAAGGGTTTAGACGATGAACGACTCATAGGCAGGTCTCCGATATGAACTGACTATCCCATAGGTTCTGGCAGAAGTCATGTCTCTTGCTGATGATAGAGATAGTCTGACATAAAATGATTTTATGCAGCAACTTCTTCGATCAATTCAACCGATTGGTTGGCCTTAATGGCTTTTTGAATTTTCAAATCGACCCCCCACGACCCCTTCAGTTTCCATTGTGCCTCTCGCGCATCATCCAGAGGAGCCGTGATACGAATAAAGCCGGAAGTCTGATAAGGCGCATTTTTTAATTGCTCCAGCAGGTTCTGTAAGGCGTCCAATGTTTCGACGTTTGCATTGCGAAGACGAATATCGAGGCCGATGACCTTCAGCTCTTGGGGCTTCGCATTAAAGGGCGTGACCCCTTCAGCGAACAATCTTACATCTCCGTCGCCGCCCTCGGCCTTCACTTTAAGCTGAATCAGATTTCCCGGCGTTAAATAATCCCGGTTAGCCATGAGGATATTTTCAGTAAAAAGAACTTCATATTCTCCGGTTGGGTCGGACAAAGCAACGAAAGCAAATTTCTTACCACGCTTTGACAAACGTTCTTGCTTGCGCAGGACAACGCCCGCTAAATTCATTTTGCACTCTTTCCCGCTGCGCGCGAATTTTTCATCAATCTCAATCGCTTTTGTAGATTTGCTTAAAGCGCCTTTTTCCGCATGTTCATCTAGCGGATGTCCGCCGAGATAAAATCCTACTGCAGAGAGTTCATGATTGAGCGTGTCGATAACGCTCCATTTGGGGGCGTGAATTAAATCAGGATCTTCCATTTTGACTGTATCGCCAAACAAACTAACCTGCGAACTCGCTCGCTCACGCGCGGCCAGAATGCCGATATCCTGCAAGATACTGGCGGAGGCCATAATCGTAGCACGATTGGGTTCAAGACAATCAAACGCACCAGCGCGTGCCAGGTTTTCAATCGCCCGCTTATTGACCAAGCGCATATCGATACGATGAGAAAAATCGTACAAGTCTTTGAAAGGGCCGCCTTTTTCTCTCACCTCAACGACATGTCGCATCGCATCGACACCGACATTCTTGAGTGCGCCCAATGCATAAAGCACTTTTCCGTCGGCGACATCAAAATCCGCCATAGAGCGATTGACGCAAGGCGGCTGAATATCCAGCCCCATACGGTTCCCCTCTTGGTGGAATTGCGCCAATTTTTCAACATTGGCGATATCGAGAGACATAATCGCCGCAATAAACTCTACAGGGTGCAGCGCTTTTAAATAAGCCGTTTGGAACGAAATCATGGCATAGGCCGCGGCATGGGATTTGTTAAAACCATAGCCCGCAAACTCATTGACGAGTTCGAAGATATCGCCCGCCAAGCCGCCATCCACTCCGCGTTCTGTCGCGCCGTCTATAAACTTGCCCTTCTGCCTGTCCATTTCCGCCTGGTCTTTTTTGCCCATGGCGCGTCGCAAAAGATCCGCATCGCCCAAGGTAAAACCGGACAAGACTTTAGCAATCTCCATCACCTGTTCCTGATAAATAATAATCCCGTAAGTCTCTTCCAGAATAGGTTTAAGCTTAGGGTGCGGATAAGTGATGTCTTGCCGTCCAAATTTACGGTCAACATAATCCGGAATATTTTTCATCGGACCAGGGCGATAGAGCGAGATAAGAGCGGTTAACTCTTCAATCGAACTCGGTGCCATTTTGCGCAAAACATCGCGCATGCCCGAGCTTTCTAATTGAAACACGCCGGCCGATAAGGCGTCTGATAAAGGCTTATATGCTTCGGGCGTATCTGTGCTGACCTTTGTGAGATCGAGTTCAATTCCTTGTTTAGCCAGATATTTCAAGCAGCGATCAATCACAGTGAGGGTCTTTAAGCCCAAGAAATCGAACTTCACCAAGCCCGCTTTCTCTGTCCATTTCATCGTGAATTGTGTCGCCGGAATATCAGAGCGCGGGTCACGATAGAGCGGGACAAGTTGTTGCAAAGGTCGATCACCAATCACAACACCCGCCGCATGGGTGGAGGCATTACGATACAAACCTTCGAGTTGAAGGGCGGTATCTAAGAGGTTGCGAAC
>CAZMEN010000128.1:0-2852 GCA_964565335.1 uncultured Algimonas sp.
GATGTGTGTTGAACTAATTCTTTTGGCGGTGAATATCAACTTTGTCGCGTTTTCGACCCATATGGCCGAGACGGGCACGAATGATCCGATGGCGGGGCAAATCTTTGCTCTCTTTATTCTGACGGTCGCGGCCGCAGAAGCCGCTGTAGGTCTGGCTATCCTTGTTGTCTATTTCCGAAATCGCGGAAACATTGCGGTCGAAAACATCGACCTAATGAAGGGCTAAGACCATGATGTATCATATTATTGTCTTTGCTCCGCTTATTGGAGCCTTGATTGCGGGCCTTCTCGGAACTCGTTTCGGCAAGCAATTTCTAAATGAAAAACTCGCTATGAGTTTGACAACAGGATTGCTTTTCCTCTCCGCTATTTTGTCTTGGGTGGCTCTCGTCAAAGTCGGCTTCAATCACGAAGTAGCGCAAATAAATGTCCTGCGTTGGATGGATGTTGGCGACATGCAGGCGAATTGGGCGTTCAAAATTGATACGCTCACCGCTGTGATGCTTGTCGTCGTCAATTCGGTATCTGCGCTCGTCCATCTTTATAGCTGGGGCTATATGGAAGAAGACGATTACAAGCCTCGTTTCTTTGCTTATTTATCTCTTTTCACTTTCGCTATGTTGATGCTGGTGACGTCGGACAATTTCATCCAGCTTTTCTTCGGCTGGGAAGGCGTCGGTCTCGCCTCTTATTTATTGATTGGTTATTACTACAAAAAACCATCGGCGAATGCAGCGGCAATAAAAGCTTTCGTGACGAACCGCGTTGGCGATGTCGGTTTGGCCTTGGGCGTCATGACAATTTTCTTGGTCTTTGGCTCTGTCGAATTCGACACGGTTTTCGCCGCGATTGCCGAAAACTCTGATCGCCGCCTGCCATTCTTGGGGATGGAGTTTAATGCCATCGAATTAATGGCCATGTTACTATTCATCGGCGCTATGGGTAAATCCGCTCAATTCATGCTTCATGTCTGGTTACCTGATGCGATGGAGGGGCCAACGCCAGTCTCTGCTCTTATCCATGCGGCGACCATGGTGACAGCGGGCGTTTTCCTTGTTTGCCGCGCCCATCCTATTTTTGAGGCGGCTCCCGTCACATCAGGCTTCATTACCGCAATCGGAGCCTTCACGGCCTTATTTGCCGCGACAGTGGCTTTGGTACAAAATGATATTAAGCGCGTGATTGCCTACTCGACCTGTTCGCAGTTGGGTTATATGTTTTTTGCGGCAGGCGTCGGCGCCTATAGTGCCGCTATGTTCCATCTCTTCACTCACGCGTTCTTTAAAGCTTTGCTTTTCTTATGTGCAGGTTCGGTTATTCACGCTTTGCACCACGAACAGGATATGCGCCGCATGGGCGGCATTCGCAAGAAGGTGCCATGGACTTATGGCGCGATGATTATCGGTACGCTAGCGATTACGGGTATCGGCATTCCGGGTATGTATTTTGGCTTTGCGGGATTTTTCTCCAAAGATGCAATTATCGAAGCGGCCTATACGGCCTCAGGCAGTAGCAATGCCGCCGCCTTTGCGTTCTGGATTGGTTTGATTGCCGCTCTTATGACCAGTTTCTATAGCTGGCGGCTTATCTTTATGACGTTCCATGGCAAGTTCCGCGGTGATCATCATACTTTAGACCATGCCCATGAGAGCCCGTGGGTGATGCGAGCGCCGCTCGTTCTATTGAGCCTCGGCGCGGTCTTTGCAGGCGGGTTATTCTATCAATATTTCTTGAAAAATTACGGTGATTTCTGGCACGGCTCATTGCCCAATGATTACAAAAGTCATGCGGCCATAGCCCCAGATAATCTCTATGCCGCTGCTGCCGAAGTGGCGCATGATGGACATGATGAAGTGAAGCATGGCGGTTTATTTGGCTGGTTGTTTAACAAGGTTCATGGCTATCCTTATTGGGTGCTACTCTTGCCATTCGTCATGTCCGTGACAGGTTTTGTCGTCGCGTGGTTCATGTATATTCGTGGTAGCGTCGAGAAGAAAATTGCCCATGTCGAAGAAACGGGCGGTGGCCCACTTTATCAGTTCCTGTTGAACAAATGGTATGTTGATGAGCTTTATGACGTCACGGTTGTGAAGTTTACTAAATTCTTAGGCGATAAATTTTGGAAAATTGGCGATGAAAAAATCATTGATGGTTATGGCCCCAATGGCGTGGCTAAACTTGCCTCCAATGTCTCTAAACGTTTGTCTAAACTGCAATCAGGCTATCTCTATCACTATGCCTTTATCATGTTATTGGGGGTCGCCGTGTTAATTGCCGTGGCCTTCCGCGGGACTGGGGGCTGATATGTTTGACGATATGCCTATCCTTTCATTTATCACCTTCACGCCGCTTGTCGTTGGTGTGCTGCTTTTGTTGATGTCCCGTATTTCTAAGGATGAAGCGCAAGCCCAGTTAGAGAAAAACTCAGTTTGGGTTGCGCTTTTAGTGTCCGTTTTTGTTTTCTTCCTCTCACTTTTATTGGTGATGAATTTTGACGCCAGTAGTGCAGATTTTCAGTTTGAAGAAGATGTTGCGTGGCTCGGTGGCGGTATAGAATACCGTCTTGGTGTGGACGGGATCTCCATCCTGTTTATCCTGTTGACGGCCTTTCTGACGCCGCTTTGTATTTTTGCGAGCCAGACCTCGATTAAAGAGCGCGTCCTCGAATATATGGCGGCTTTCCTAATACTTGAAAGCCTTGTGATAGGTGTCTTTTGTTCTCTGGATTTGGTGCTTTTCTATCTCTTCTTTGAAGCAGTGCTCATACCGATGTTTATTATTATCGGCGGTTGGGGCGGAAAGAACCGGGGTTATGCGTCTTATAAATTCTTCCTTTATACGCTCCTTGGCTC
>CAZMEN010000129.1:0-1679 GCA_964565335.1 uncultured Algimonas sp.
AACCGACAAAGCCAATTTCCGCCTCGACCAAAATTGTTAAATCCAAAACTCCAAATACTCAGGGGCTTTGTCAGAAACAACACTAAGGAATATGGCACAGGATGAGGATGCGCGGATACGATTTGTGAAAACCGTTTTACTTCAAACACATCAAGAAAAATAAACGAGAATTAATCCAAATCAGGCACGGTCGTGATTTGTTTAAAGAGGCTCTTTTTGAGTCCGAAGAGCAATCCGCATGGAACGGGTAGCAGTCAGTAGGCGGGTCACAGGCTTAAGTGAATGAACCAAAGTAGATATTAGAGGAGCGTCTTAAGGCACTCAAAGAAAGACGCTCACGGATTTCCGCTTCTCTACTATTAGCGGACATTAACCTATTAAATTTTGTGGTGGGACTTAGCGAATAAGTCCTTCATTTTACTTTCCCTGGCCTCATCAGTAATGTCCAAGATCACAAGGTGGTCAAATGAGGTATCTGATGGATGAAAGTTGAAAAAGGTCGCATGCCAGAATACGTCACTTAAAGAGTCATCATCATGCCATGTAGTCATTACCCGCTGACCTTCAGGGATGTCTTTCCAGTTATGAGCTTCGAGATTTGCGAAATCAACACTATCATCCCAAAGGGAGCAATCAATTCCCCAAGCCATCATACACAAGCAACCTTCCTTAACGAGCCATTCACTCACTTTTTGTCGCCATTCAGGTGTTACCTCTGCCGTGATGATGACCACAGCTGAAAATGGTCGATGAGAAATCAAAGCCGCGAGTGAAGCATTAGGAGCAAGGTGAACATACTGCACATTATCAATTGTGGATTCATCACGCTGATTTTTCAGTGTGATAAGATTTTCTACTTCGGAAAGCAAAATGTGAAGCGTTGCTAAACCTTCATCATCAATTGGTAAATTGACTTGGTTTGCTCTCGTTCGAATAGATTCTAATTGAGGGTTAGAAATTGGTGCCGACGTAAAATCATCCCAATCCCTGTCACCACCTAAACCCTCGATGAATTCATGCAAACAAATAGCAACTTGTGTTGCAGATTTTTCAATTTTTTCTAATGACATTCAAGCAATTCCTTTAATCTTGATAGCCTATCTATGCGGTTTTCCAGCATATGGGAAAGTAGTTTCAGATTAACCTCGATGTCAGTTGGTCTCAAAAGGGAACGTATACCAGCGACTTAAAATCGCCCCTCATAAGACAGTCGCCAAGTCAGAGAGCGGTAAAACTCAATCCACCACTCCAAAATAATACCCGACATCACGAGGATGCCGGGTTATTTAATTCTCTAACGCTGCTGCGGCAATGTTCGCCTCGAAGGTTACTCAGTTACAGCGAAGCCGCATTGACGTTGTTCGCTTTTAATTTGCTTGGTCAGGCGCACCGCGTTTTGTGCGTAGGCTTCTGTGACGGAGCCGGAATTAACGACTTTATTGCGCAAGGTACTGACATCTTCGCATAAGTGAAACACCAGCTTCGATTTCGATTTTGTTTCGCCGGGTTTTGGAGCAATCCAATAGACCGTGTCGAGTCCGCCCGTTGCTTTTTCAACGGCTTCTGAATCGCGCACAATGTCTTGGGCTTGTTCGGCAACCGCCGGAGAGCAAGCCGTGGTGGGCTGTTTGGCTTTGATTTGCGCGGCGCATTCATTCATGTCCTGCGTATATTGCTCT
>CAZMEN010000129.1:1689-2836 GCA_964565335.1 uncultured Algimonas sp.
GCTCTGTAGAGGGCGGCTTGAAATCAATCCCAGCCGTCGTGGCCAAAAGTGCCAAAACTACGCCAACGCCGCCGGCAATCTTTTTATTTTTCGGGTCCATATCTTTGTCGAGAAAGATCAAAAGAAGCAAAGGCGCGAAGGCAATGACCGTGATGATCGCGCCTAGTTGATTTTGTACAAAGAACTTAAACGGCTCTGATTTACTGGCCGGATCATGACGATTGGATTTTTTCCAAAGGATGCTGCCCAATATGGCAAAGACGGCAATCACCACCAAAAGACCGATGAGAAGCCCTAACCCGCCGCTATTAAATGTGTCTTTAACCAATAAGATAATGGCGGCTAATTCGGTCGCGATGGCGACAAACCATGAGCCGCCCGCCATGAGGCGCAGCCTCTTCGCTTTGGCCTTTTGGTCTTTGGAGGCGTGCCACGCTTTCGTGACGTCTATCTCTTGATCTGTTCCTGCTGTTGGCTCGGTATCACTCATCTTTTTCCCCTCAAAAAATTGCGCCCCGCAATCGCATTAACATGAGTTGAGGCATAGGTGACAGAGAATTTTTATCGACTCGCATGCGCGGCCTTAAAGGCGTTCGCTTCGTTGAACTGGGCAAGTGCCTTGATTGGAAAACCCCGCACTCCGCCCTACCAATTCCCCCGTAAATCCCCTATAAAACCTTAACAAATCCGCCGATTCGTGTGATTTCTGGCGGGGTGAAGGAGCTTTATGTCTGATCCTGCTGTGAGTGCTGATAACGCTGCCGAATATGGCGCTGATTCTATTAAGGTTCTCAAAGGCTTAGATGCTGTTCGCAAACGACCGGGCATGTATATCGGCGATACGGATGATGGCTCGGGCCTGCATCATATGGTCTATGAGGTTGTCGATAATTCGATTGATGAGAGCCTTGCCGGACATGCCGACCGTGTTGAGGTTACTTTGCACACGGATGGCTCTGTCTCGGTGCGCGATAATGGGCGCGGTATTCCTGTGGCCATTCACGAAGAAGAGGGTGTGTCCGCCGCCGAAGTGATCATGACCCAGCTCCATGCGGGCGGGAAATTTGACAGTAATTCTTATAAGGTTTCAGGCGGGCTCCACGGTGTGGGTGTGTCCGTGGTGAACGCGCTGTCTGTGTCTTTGCAG
>CAZMEN010000130.1:0-2815 GCA_964565335.1 uncultured Algimonas sp.
ATCTTAGCGGGGCCATTGATGGGGTTAGCGCTTGATATTTACGACGCCACACAAAGGGGCGGCCAGGTCATCCTCTCCGGCATATTAACCGAACAGGCAAAAACTGTTGCAGCCACATTTAAGGCCGCAGGCTTTGAAGTGACGCCCGAAATCACTCTGGGTGAATGGACGTCACTCTTAGCCTTTAAGCCCTAGAGGGCGCGGTTAGCGCGGCGATCACGGCGCGCATTGCGGCGACTAATAATACTGCCTGAAACCATGTTTGTTTGCGGACGACGCGCTTGTGCGCCTTCAAATGTCGGGCGGAAAGTCCGGTTATCCATTGTTGTGAACTCTGTTCCATTAAATGCGGTGGTCATTGCTTTTCTACCATTTTTTAAACAAGGCCGTCTCTTGACGACGCACACTACATAGGGTCATTTTCAAAAACTGTGAACAGACAAGGCCGTATGAACAGCTATGCAAAAATGCAAAGCTTGTCGAAACCTTTGATTAAGACTCAAACGTAGTTGCCGCGCGCTCTTCAGCTTGCAACCCTTCCCTTACAGCCTGAGATTGCTTAAGTAGGGTAGAAACAAATCAAAACCGCATCCCCAAAGCGAAAGCCCATTTCCGTTATGAATGATATTACTCTGTTTCAGAATTTTGATGTTAAAGGCGGCCCAGACCTTGGACGTAAAAACCTGCCAATATTGCAAGCGGCGCTTAAGGCGCAAAAACTGGATGGGTTCATCGTGCCACACGAAGATGAGTATCAAAACGAATATTTGCCGGCCTCGACTGACCGGCTCCAATGGGTGAGCGGATTTACCGGTTCGGCCGGCGCCGGCGTCGTGATGCAAGATAGCGCCGCTATTTTTACCGATGGGCGCTATACTATCCAAGTCCGCCAGCAAGTCGATGGCGACTTGTTTGCCTATGAAGATTACGAAAACGGCGGCGTTTCCGCTTGGCTGCGCCGAACCGTCAAAGAAGGACAAATCATAGGCTTTGACCCCAGACTGCACAGCCCTGCGGCCTTGGCTAAATTGACCGACGCCATCGTGAATGCGGGCGGCAAAGCTGTTGCCCTCTCCCCGAACCCGATTGATACAGCGTGGACGGACCGCCCGCCTGCTCCGCTTGAGCCGATCGAAATCCAACCTGAAGCTCTCGCCGGAAAAAGCCATAAACAAAAACGCGAAGAGGTCGCGCAAAGCCTCAAAGCTAAACGCGCAGATTGCGCGCTGATTACTGCGCCTGCCTCTGTCGCGTGGCTGCTCAATATTCGCGGCGGTGATGTGCAATGCACGCCGCTTCCACTGTCCACAGCCATAATTCACGACACCGGTCATGTTGATTTCTTTGTAAATGCAAAAAAACTCTCCTCGAATATCAGCCAACATCTGGGAAATGAAATCGCCATCCATGACGAAGACAGCCTGGAATCTGCGCTGAGCGCCCTCTCCGGAAAGACCATTTTAATGGACCCCAACACGACATCGGCATGGCATTTCGAGACGGCTGAAAAAGCTGGCGCGACTATCAAAAAGGCTATGGACCCTGTGGCTATGCCCAAAGCGTGCAAAAACAAGGCAGAGCTAGAAGGCTCAGCAGAGGCGCATCGTCGAGACGCTGTGGCGATTATCAAATTTCTGCATTGGCTCGATACCGAAGCACAATCAGGCGAATATGACGAAATTGAAGCCGCCACGAAATTAGAGCTTTTCCGCCGTGAATATGACGGGCTGAAAGATTTAAGTTTTGAGACCATATCAGGCGCAGCCTCCAATGGGGCGCTCTGTCATTATCGCGTCTCTGTCGCGACCAGTCTGAAACTCAAAAAGAACTCGCTCTATCTGGTCGATAGCGGAGGACAATATCAGGACGGGACGACCGACATCACGCGTACTGTACCGATTGGAACCGCCACAGATGAAATGCGTGACCGCTTCACGCGAGTCCTTAAGGGACATATCGCACTCGCCACTGTGCGCTTCCCGAAGGGCACAACAGGCCCCGCACTTGATAGCTTTGCGCGCGCGCCGCTTTGGGCGGCAGGCCTCGATTATGATCACGGCACAGGGCATGGTGTTGGCGTGTTCCTCGGCGTGCATGAAGGTCCTCAACGAATTTCCAAAGCGGCAAATTCCGTTGCCCTGCGCCCCGGCATGATTGTCTCCAATGAACCGGGATATTACAAAGCGGGTGAATACGGCATTCGGATAGAGAACCTGCAATATGTAACCGAAGGCGAAGAGGTCACAGGGGGCGAGCGCCCAATGATGGGATTTGAAACTCTGACATTCGCGCCTATCCATAAAGACTTGATCGACCTAGATTTACTAAGCCTCGCTGAAAAACACTATGTGAATGCCTATCACGCCCGTGTGTTAAAAGACATCGGTCCAAGATTGGAGGGAGAGGTTTTGGCGTGGTTGGAAAAGGCTTGCTTACCTTTGTAATCGACAGAGTTTTCACGTGTACACCCATCGCTCTCTCGTCATTTAGTACAAACTTTAAGGTCGCAGCCGAGGTAATGAGGATCTCTCTCTATCTGCGTGACCTCCCATCCGCGTGACCCAGTAGGGTCTGCCGCGAAGCGGAACGCGCGGATGCTTTCTCCAAATTGTACATTACCCACGCCTTTCGCCCCACTCGTCATCCTACCATCCGCGTGACCGTATGCGGTCTGCCCGAAGGGAACGCGCGGATGCTCTGTCCGAATTGTTCCTCGCCCAAGTGTTTTTTCCCACTCGCCATCTAGGGCCGAGCCTCTGTCACGTTTTTCGCCTATTAATAGGACTGCCCGCGCAGGCGGTACCCATGCCGGATA
>CAZMEN010000131.1:0-2760 GCA_964565335.1 uncultured Algimonas sp.
CCTGACGCGTTCCTGTCCAAGGCTTAGAAGAACAATTTTGTTTGATCGAAACAGACATCGATAAAATCGATTTCCGAGTAATCAAAATTGTTAAAGCCAAAGCCCAAAACTTTCAGGCGTCGTCAAAAACAACTTAATAAATATGGCATAGCTTTGAAGTTCGAGGATTAATCTCTGTATTTTTTAGGTAAGGCTTTGAAAGCGCCGCGGAATATAATTTGCTTGGCGGGGACTATTTATTCGCCCTATCAAACGGCGCAGGTCATTAAATTCTCTTTATTAAGCCGCCATTCTTTTATTGAGTGACTTGCCATTTCTGCAAAGTCTGACTTTACGCATGTATTTGATGGTAGAAGCATCCTCTTTATAGACACTAGTTTTTATTTAATGTGCGTAATGGATGCATTCCTTCTACCATGCCCATGAAAGGCGGATAAATGGAGTAGCCAATAAGAGACTGTAATTCGGGCGACAAGGCGCGGACGGTGTCTTTCGATAACTCGAGTAGGTAGTTTTCTTGCTGCCGCATATAGGCTTCGCAATATTGATGCGTAATCGCAAAACGTGAATTTTCTGAGCGGTTCTGCCCACCCCCATGCCAAGTCGTCCCCAGAAAGAAGATGACCGATCCTTGTGACATCACAGCTGGTATAGCGTCATCGGGTTGTCCAGCTCTTGCATCATCCCATTTATGACTGCCGGGAATAACAACTGTCGCGCCGTTAGTTTCGGTGAATTCATCTATTGCCCAAACCGTTGCCGCGCCCAAAGGCTGCCGCGGACGAGGTAGTTTGTAAAAAGCGTCGTCTGTATGCAATATCTGTGGTGCTTCACTTGGCCGGATATTGATGATTTGACTTTGCGATAGAAGAAATCCCGGCTCAAAAAACTTATCCATCAGCCCCAGAATTCTTGGGTGCGTCGCGAGCAGATCTGTTTGTCTGGTTTTTGACAGCACGTTATACACACGTTGGGTTTTATGCCCCTCAAACGAATTTCGCCCAGTCTGCCCAAGCAAACAAAGTCCCTCGGCTTTTATCTCCTCACAAACCTCGCGCGCTATGAGGTTTTCGATAATTACATATCCTTTTTCCATAAGGACATCAAAATCCGTGTCTATTTCGGCGGAGCCGCGTTCATCGCTTGGCACTAACTGTCTATGGGTGCGGGCATGGTCCGTATTTTGAAATTGTTCTTGTTCGGAATTAGAAATCATAACCTATCCTTTGCCTCTCCAATCAATGGCTTTTCGGTCGCAAGGCCTTCGAGATGAATAACCAAACTTGCTCCAATAAAATGTTCTTTGCTAGCCGTATCTCCATAAATAAGGTTCTATCAATCGAAAGGTGGTTTTAGGCCGCTGAAATTTTTGAAGATAGACCCTCGAAACGGACCTTAGCTCAGTGTCTTACTTTGGGCGATTTTTAGCCGCTCGCCAATATTGATTAAAGCTCTTTCCCATACTAACATTCAGTAATTAGCTTTGGCGTCAAATATCATAAGGTTGTTACTGTTATAGGAGCAACTACGTTACCCGTGTTGACTACAACTTTTTTCACAAACGGACTACTTTGGCCGTTAGTGATAGGCTTTGTTAGCTTTTTGCTCAGTTTGTCTCTGGTTATCAAAAACAAATATGAGTCGTTATCAGACATACTTACCGCTATTGGAAGTGGCCTTCCATGAAGGCTGCAAATAAAAATAGTTAGTCTGATGTTGGGCCGTTTTGTTCCAATGCTCCAGCGTCCTATTTCAGGCGCTTCAAGCCGCTCAACATTCGTCGTTCTAAAACCATTGATGGGTGAGGTCTTGTAGGAACGCCAAGTCGATTTATATATTAAGTCTGTGTAGAGAAGGCTATGGAGGCAAGGCGATGGGACTATTCAAAAGAACTGTCGAAAAGGCGAGTGTTGAGCATTTAGGGCACCAGATTTCTATTGAGAATTATTGGCAGCTTATTCCGTTTCGAAGCGAAGCCCATCTCTATATTGATGGCGAATTGCGCGAGACGAATAAAGAGCCTTTTCATCTTAATCCCAATACACCGCTCATGAGTCTTAAGAATATATCAGACAGTATTGAACGCCTCGATATTCATATCATTGGCGTTTGGAGTATAAAATTTGCCATTTATATCAATGATGAGTTGGTCTATCGCGACCCGATTGATTGGTGGGATAAGCAGCAAAATAAGGTCTATTCAAAAGCTTAACCCCATAAATTCAACCCAATAAAAAAGCCGCCTCTGAAGGCGGCTTTTCGTCATTTATACTGCGCTGATTAGCACTTGTAATACATGTCAAATTCGACGGGATGTGGGTGCAGGGCGAGGCGGTGCACTTCTTCCATTTTCAGATCGATATAAGCATCAATTTGGTCGTCATCAAAGACGCCGCCGGCTTTCAAGAAGTCGCGGTCCGCGTCCAAAGAGCCAAGCGCTTCGCGAAGAGAGCCACATACTTGTGGAATCTTGGAGGCTTCTGCCGGAGATAATTCATACAAATCCTGATCCATTGGATCGCCGGGGTGAATTTTGTTTTTGATACCGTCAAGACCGGCCATAAGCAGGGCCGTATAGGTCAGGTAAGGGTTACCCGCCGGATCTGGGAAACGCACTTCGAGGCGTTTGCCTTTTGGTGACGCCGTCCACGGAATACGCACAGAGGCAGAGCGGTTACGGCTGGAATAGGCCAGCATAACAGGCGCTTCAAAACCTGGCACCAAACGCTTGTAAGAGTTTGTTGAGGCATTTGAAAACGC
>CAZMEN010000132.1:0-2558 GCA_964565335.1 uncultured Algimonas sp.
CGCAACACAACAATCCCGACCAAGAAGTCGCAAGTCTATTCAACAGCCGCAGATAACCAATCGGCTGTGACTATTCGTGTCTCACAGGGTGAACGCGAAATGGCGGCGGATAATAAATTGCTCGGTCAATTTGATCTGGTCGGTATTCCGCCCGCGCCGCGCGGCATGCCGCAAATCGAAGTCACTTTTGATATTGATGCCAATGGTATCGTCAACGTCTCAGCCAAAGATAAAGCCACAGGTAAGGAACAGCAAATCCGTATCCAAGCCAGCGGCGGACTGTCTGATGATGATATCGAGAGCATGATCAAAGACGCAGAAGCCAATGCGGACGAAGATAAAGCGCGCCGTGAATTGGCCGAAGCCAAGAACCAAGCCGAAGCGCTGACGCATAAAGCCGAAGCTGATTTGAAAGAGCATGGCGATAGCCTCTCTGACGAAGACAAAGAGGCGATTGAAGTGGCCATTACAGAGCTCCGCGAAACAGCGGAGACGGATGATACGCCGCTTATTACGGATAAAATCCAAGTTCTGACGGCGGCCGTTATGAAAATGGGCGAAGCGATTTACGCCAATGCCCAAGCCGATGAAGGCCCGACCTCAGCGGCGGCTGACGCCGAAAATGATGACGATGATGACATTGTCGACGCCGAATTTGAAGATGTGGAAGACGATAAGTCCTAAACTTCTTCAACCTTTTGGATAAACCCCGAAGCCCGTCTCTCTCTTCCCCCAATCCCTTAGAGAGGCGTGTTATTCGGGGTTTATTCTTTTGGGGAATAGGCTAACTTTAAATCACGAAATCAAGCCACCTATTGGACGGCCACTATGTTGGATTTTAATCGCTTGGAGCAAGGTATGGTCAAAACCGCTCCTTTTACCTACCTCATGGCGGAGAGCTGCCTGTCTGAGACAGACGGCGCTGATGTGCGGCGCGATTATCCCGAGATTAATAAAACGGGCTATCTGCCCCTGTCCAAACTCAACGTCCACGGCAAATTTGCCGCGCTCATTGACGATTTACAGTCCCCGCGTCTGGCTGACATCCTATCCGATAAATTAGGTCTAGAATTACGGGACAAGCCGCGCATGATTACTGTCCGTAAACTCTCCAAGAATACGGATGGGCGTATCCATAATGACAGCCTGTCCAAAATTTGTACCTGCCTGATCTATTTAAATGAGAGCTGGGACCCAGAAAATGGCGGCGCAATCCGAGCGTTAAACGGCGACCAAGATATGGATGATTTCGCCGATGAAATGGATCCGCTGACAGGCAATATGTTCGCCTTTGCCCGCTCTGAGACAAGCTGGCATGGCCACCCGCCCTTTGCCGGAGAACGCTATGTTATTCAAACGACCTTCCTAATTAATGAGGACGCGCTGGCGCGTAAGGAAAATCGTGGCGGAATACAATTGGCGCTTAAAAAATTAAATCCGTTTGCGCGATAGACGCACGTCTTAATCGCTCCTTCTCATTATGATTATTTTATCTGTTCAAACCTTTCCCCCTGATGCGGGCGGCAAACAAGTCTTAATGGAGGGCCTCGCCAAGGCCGCCTCACACTATGACGACGTTTTAGTCTTGGCCGATAAGGTGCGCGAAAATCATACCGAAGCAACTTCAAAACCGCCGCCTTATAAGGTTGAACGCTATGGCGGTGTGAAGGCCTTGCGCCAAAGAAGCAAAGCCAAAGACATTGCCCGCCTCATTAAAGAGAATGAAGTCACGCATTTATTTTGCGATAGTTGGCGCAGCGCCGAACATCTGCCCGATGATTTGTCTTGTTCCGTCATTATTTACGCGCATGGAAATGAATACCCTTTGGGCGGCGCGGAAGACAATAAAGCCAAAGCGCGCCGTATCGTAAAAACTTTTGAAAAAATTGACCACATCATTGCGATTTCCAAACCCACGGCAGGGCGAGTGGAGGCCTATTTCCCGGTGGATATAGACACCAATATTTTGCCCGCGCTCCATATCATTAATAATCCTATTGCGGCCCCTGCCCCCGCCACGGAACGAGAAATTGATATGGCCGAGTTCCTCTGGCCTATTGAAGGTAAAGGCGCGACGCGCCTCTTGGCGCTCACCCGTCTTATCCCTTTAAAGGGCATTGATCACGCCATAGAGGCGGTAAAACGCCTGACCGATGAAGGCCGCGAATTGCAATTGATTATTGCGGGCGAAGGCGAAGACAAATCCCGTTTGGAAACATTGGTCAATGATTACGGCTTGCAAGACCGCACACGCTTTATCGGCCATGTCAGCGGGCCAGAGAAAACCGCACTTTTCGACAGTGCCGACATTTTTGTTCAACCCGGACGAAAGATCGGAGAGCATGAAGAAGGCTTCGGCCTCACCTATCTCGAGGCAGCTCTTCAAGGCATACCAAGCCTGTGCGGCCGTGCAGGCGGCGCGCCTGAAGCGGTGCTGAATGAACGAACAGGTCTGGTTGTAAACGGCGAAGACATAAAAGATGTCGCAGACGGGCTCCGCCGCCTTATTGACGAACCGCAACAGACTACCCACATGGGCAACACAGCCAAAGCGCATG
>CAZMEN010000133.1:0-2463 GCA_964565335.1 uncultured Algimonas sp.
ACTCTGCCCCTTCATCAATCCCCATATTCAAGACATCCGCGATAGATTTGCCTTTAAATTTAATCTCCAAAGTTTCGCGATTATAACGTGCCCCGTTACACACATCACAAGTGACATAGACATCCGGAAGGAAGTGCATCTCAATCTTGATGACGCCGCCGCCTTGGCAGGCTTCGCAGCGCCCGCCTTTGACATTAAAAGAAAAACGACCCGGTTTGTAACCGCGCGTCTTGGCCTCGGGCAGGTTAGAGAACCAATCACGAATAGGGGTGAAAGCCCCTGTATAGGTTGCAGGGTTTGACCGCGGCGTACGGCCAATCGGGGATTGGTCAATATCAATGACTTTATCTAAATGCTCCATACCTTCGATGGATTTATGCGCCATGGGTTGGGCAGAGGCTTTGTTCAGACGTTTCGCGACAGCTTTGTAGAGTGTTTCTATCGTCAGCGTAGACTTGCCGCCGCCAGACACACCCGTCACGCAGGTCATTAAACCTAAAGGGAAATCAACATCGACATTTTTGAGGTTATTGCCGCTCGCACCTTTAACCGTGAGCATTTTATGGTCTTGTGGCTCTCGGCGTTGCGCAGGCACTTCGATCTCTTTTTTACCCGTCAAATATTGCCCTGTAAGAGACTTTTTCGATTTCTTGATTTGGGCGGGGGTACCGGATGCCACGACTTCGCCGCCATGAATGCCCGCTTTAGGGCCCATATCAACGACGTAATCTGCTGTGAGAATGGCATCCTCATCATGTTCGACAACAAGGACCGTATTCCCTAAATCGCGTAGGTTTTGCAGCGTCTCCAACAGGCGTTCATTGTCTCTTTGGTGAAGCCCGATTGAGGGTTCATCCAAAACATAAAGCACACCTGTGAGACCCGACCCGATTTGACTGGCCAAACGAATGCGTTGGCTCTCACCGCCTGAGAGGGATCCGGAGCCCCGACCCAGCGATAGATAATCCAACCCAACGGCGTTTAAAAACTCCAAACGGTCTCGTATTTCTTTCAAAATACGTTCAGCAATTTCCATGTCTTTATCAGATAATTCAGAGCCCAGTTTTTGGAATCGTGCATAGGCATCGCGAATGGACATGTCGCCCGGCTCGGAAATGTCCATACCTGCCACTTTGACGGATAGGGCTTCGGGGCGGAGTCGTTTGGAATCGCACGCCTCACACGGCGCATTGGACATATATTTGCCAAGTTCTTCGCGCATCCAAGTGGATTCTGTTTCGCGGTAGCGGCGCTGTAAATTCGGGATAACGCCTTCGAAGGGCTTCTCGGTTTTATAAGAGCGCTTGCCGTCTTTGTAGTGGAATTTCACATTTGCGCCATTTGTGCCGTAGAGCACAACACTTTGTGCACCGTCCGCCAGTTTCTCAAACGGCGTATCAACCTTAAACCCGTAATGTTTAGACAGAGCCTCCAGCGTTTGCATGTAAAGCCCATCAGGTTTTTTCGACCATGGCAAAATTGCGCCGCCCGCCAGAGACTTCCGTCCATCGGGCACAACCAAACCTGCATCGAATTTCATTTCCTTACCCAAACCATCACAGGTTGGGCATGCGCCAAAAGGGTTGTTGAAAGAAAACAGCCGCGGTTCGATTTCTGAAATTGTAAAGCCTGAAACGGGGCAGGCGAATTTTTCTGAAAATATGATGCGCGTTTCAGAGTCATCCGCATACTCTGCCGCCGCCAAACCATCCGCAATACGCAGGCTGGCCTCTAAGCTATCGGCGAGGCGCGTTTCTAGCCCTTCGCGTACCACCACGCGGTCCACAACGATATCGATGTTATGTTTATATTTTTTATCGAGGGTAGGCGCTTCTTCAATACGAACAATCTCTCCATTGATTTTGGCCCGCTGATAACCTTGCTTCATAAAGTCGGCGAGTTCTTTGCGATATTCACCTTTTCTGCCGCGCACAAAGGGCGCCATAATATAGAGTTTCGTCCCTTCTGGCAGAGCCATGATAATATCGACCATTTGAGAAACGGTCTGGCTTTCAATGGGAAGGCCTGTGGCCGGAGAATAAGGCACGCCCACACGCGCCCAAAGCAAACGCATATAGTCATAAATTTCAGTGACAGTTCCCACTGTCGAACGCGGGTTTTTTGATGTTGTTTTCTGCTCAATTGAAATGGCAGGAGAAAGCCCCTCGATCGAATCGACGTCAGGCTTGCCTTGTAGCTCCAAAAACTGCCGGGCATAAGCCGAGAGGCTTTCGACATAGCGGCGCTGTCCTTCAGCATAAATTGTATCAAAGGCGAGGGAAGACTTTCCCGATCCTGACAGGCCCGTGATAACAATCAGCTTGTCACGCGGTAGGTCAACATCCACCCCTTTGAGGTTATGCTCACGCGCGCCGCGCACTTGAATGGATTTCAGCATGGCCATGAGAGAGTCCGGATTTCGAGTTTAATCACAAGTTACTTACGTGCAGACGTGGACTTAAG
>CAZMEN010000134.1:0-2461 GCA_964565335.1 uncultured Algimonas sp.
ACCGCTTCAGTTTTTGGCTCCTTTTGCCGGTTGTGCGATGGGCGAATATTTCCGCGATAACGGCATGCACGGCCTTATCATTTATGATGATCTGTCAAAGCAGGCTGTGGCTTATCGCCAGATGTCATTGCTTCTTCGTCGTCCTCCGGGTCGTGAAGCTTATCCTGGTGATGTTTTCTATCTTCACTCCCGTTTGCTTGAGCGCGCGGCGAAGCTGAACGAAGATAATGGCGCAGGGTCTTTGACGGCTCTGCCCATCATTGAGACACAAGGTAATGACGTGTCGGCCTTTATTCCGACAAACGTTATCTCGATTACGGATGGCCAGATTTTCTTAGAAACAGACTTGTTCTTCCAAGGCATCCGCCCGGCGCTTAACGTTGGTTTGTCAGTGTCTCGTGTGGGTTCATCTGCTCAGATTAAAGCCATGAAACAGGTGGCCGGCCCGATTAAAGGTGAACTCGCGCAATACCGCGAAATGGCCGCCTTTGCTCAGTTTGGTTCTGACTTGGACGCTTCGACACAAGCCCTATTGGCTCGTGGTGAACGCCTCACTGAGCTGCTAAAGCAGCCGCAATTCTCTCCGCTACAAGTGGAAGAGCAAGTGGCCGTGATCTATGCAGGTACACGGGGTTATCTTGACGGCGTGCCGGTCAAATCCGTTCAGAAATATGAGCGTGAATTGCTCGCACATTTGAAGGCTGATCAAGCTGCTATCCTCTCTGATATTGCGTCTGAGAAAAAACTGACAGACGATATTGAGGGGCGTTTGAAAGCGGCTCTTGATACGTTCACGTCTAACTTCGCAGCTTAAGGACGGGAGAGGACTGAGCAATGGCCAGCCTTAAAGACCTCCAAAACCGGATCAAAAGCGTTAAAAACACGCAGAAGATCACCAAAGCCATGCAAATGGTGGCGGCAGCAAAGCTGCGCAAAGCGCAAGAGGCTGCGGAAAGCGCACGCCCTTATTCCGAACGCATCAATGGCGTTATTACAAACCTCGCGGACTCTATGGTCGGCGCAGGGGACGCGCCAGAGTTACTCGTTGGAAACGGCAAAGAAGATACTGTCCTTTTGGTCGTCGCGACAGCGGATCGCGGTCTTTGCGGCGGCTTTAATACAAATATTGTCCGTAAGGCTCGCGAAGAAATCGTCGCTCTCGAAAAAGTAGGTAAAACAGTCAAGCTCTTCCTGATCGGGAAGAAGGGCTATGATCAGCTTAAGCGCCTCTATAGCGATAACATCGTAGAGTATATTTCGCTCAAAGAAGAGCGTAAGCTTCACGCAGGCATAGCCCGCAATATTGGCGAAAAAATTACCGCTATGTTTGATGCGGGCGATTTTGATGTTTGTAAATTAGTCTACTCGAAATTTGTCAATGTTATGGAACAAGACGCCATTGCGAGCATACTTATTCCGGCAATCGCTTCTATCGAAACCAATGATGAAGACGGTGATGCCGGGCCTGATTTAAAAGGCGCGATTTATACTTACGAGCCAGATGAAGCAGGCATTTTGCAAGTGCTCTTGCCGCGCAACATTAATACGCAAATTTTCACCGCTCTCTTGGAAAACCAAGCTGGCGAAATGGGCTCCAAAATGACAGCTATGGATAACGCCACGCGTAATGCGGGCGATATGATCGATAAGCTGACATTGACATTCAACAGAACACGTCAGGCCCAGATTACATCTGAACTGATCGAAATTATTTCAGGCGCAGAAGCGCTTTAAAAGAGCTAGAGGAACACACTCATGGCGAAAGCAGCAACAAAGACAGCGGCAAAGAAGACAGCCGCAAAAAAAGCAACGGCTAAGAAGCCTGCCACACGTCGCGCCGCGACTAAAAAGAGTGCCACCAAAGCGGTAGCTGGCGGCAAAATCTCTCAGGTTATCGGCGCGGTTGTCGATGTGGTATTTGAAGGCGGCGAATTGCCGTCTATCCTAAACGCTCTTGAAACAGATAATAATGGTAACCGTTTGGTCCTCGAAGTGGCTCAACATCTGGGTCAAAACACTGTCCGAACAATCGCGATGGATTCCACAGAAGGTCTTGTCCGTGGTCAGGCCGTTAAAGATTTGAAATCACCGATTACTGTGCCTGTCGGCCCTGAAACTCTTGGCCGTATTATGAACGTGATTGGCGAGCCAATTGATGAACGTGGCCCGCTAAAAACCAAAGCTATGGCATCTATTCATAAGGAAGCCCCAGCTTTTGTTGACCAAGCGACAGAGACAGAAGTCCTTGCGACGGGTATTAAAGTTATCGACTTGCTTTGTCCTTATTCAAAAGGCGGTAAAATCGGCCTCTTCGGTGGTGCCGGTGTTGGTAAAACCGTTTTGATTATGGAATTGATTAACAATATCGCGAAACTCTTCGGTGGTTACTCCGTTTTCGCCGGTGTGGGTGAGCGGACACGTGAAGGGAATGACCTTTACCACGAAATGATCGAGTCTAACG
>CAZMEN010000135.1:0-2131 GCA_964565335.1 uncultured Algimonas sp.
TGACCGCGAAAAACTGCAAGAGCGTTTGGCGAAACTCGCCGGCGGTGTGGCCGTTATCAAGGTCGGCGGATCAACTGAAATCGAAGTGAAAGAGCGTAAAGACCGCGTTGATGACGCCCTGAACGCCACACGCGCAGCCGTCGAAGAAGGCATCGTCCCAGGCGGCGGTACAGCGCTTCTGCGTGCCTCTCGCTTCATTAACGTCAAAGGCGCGAATGACGACGAAAAAGCCGGTATCGAAATCGTCAAAGCGGCGCTTCAATACCCTGCCCGTCAAATCGCAGACAATGCCGGTGTCGAAGGCGCCGTTGTCGTCGGCAATATCTTGGCCGAAAACAAAGCCAATTACGGCTATGACGCCCAGAAAGACAAATTTGTCGATATGGTCAAAGCCGGTATCATTGACCCCGTGAAAGTCGTGCGGACGGCGCTTATGGATGCAGCCTCAGTCGCAAGCCTGATTTTGACAACAGAAGCCGCCATCGTCGAATCCCCGCAAAAAGACAGCGGTCCCGCCATGCCAGACATGGGCGGAATGGGCGGAATGGGAGGAATGATGTAAATTCCGGGTGAAGGGGCGCTCGCGCCCCTCACTAGCGCAACAAAGTTGCGCTCCGGAATTTCTTCTGAAATTTGGCTCAAAGCCAAAATTTCAGAAGTGTCCCATCACTCACTGAACTCTCAGTATCGCGAAAAACAAAGGGTCGCTCGAAAGAGCGGCCCTTTTTTGGTTTTGAAGGCGGCTCTCGATAATCGAGGGCCTCTTTTTGTTGTTCATTTTCAGGTCACCTTCACTCCTCTAGAGCTTTGCTTTTAAATCCTGGGGAGGGAAAAACATGAAAAAATTTATCGCAGAACTTATCGGCACGGCCGCCTTGGTCATATTCGGGTGCGGCACGGCCGTACTTGCCGGAGCCGAAGTCGGCCACGCAGGGATAGCCGCCGCCTTTGGCCTCGCCATCGTCGCCATGGCCTATGGTATTGGGCCAATCTCTGGCTGTCACGTCAATCCCGCCGTATCACTCGGCGCATTTGTTTCGGGACGCATGAGCGCCAAAGATATGGTGCAATATTGGGTTGCTCAATTCATTGGGGCCACACTTGGCGCCGCCATTATATATCTGATTGCATCCGGCAAAGCAGGGTATGACCTTGGCACAAACGGCTTGGGCCATAATGGATGGGGCGCAGGCTATCTCGGGGAATATTCCTTGCAAGCCGCCTTTGTCTTTGAAGTCGTCGCCACATTCCTATTTGTGACAGTCATCCTTGGCGCCACACAAAAAGCCGCGCCCGCAGCTTTTGCCGGACTGGCGATTGGCCTGACGCTATGGGTCATTCACTTGGTCGGCATTCAAGTCACAGGCGTGTCTGTTAACCCCGCTCGCAGCTTCGGCCCGGCCCTCTTTACGGGGATGGGGAAATTGTGGTTGTTCTTTGTTGCACCGGCTATTGGCGCAGCACTGGCAGGATTGATGTTCCGCACGAAATTACTCGAGGACACAACGTCAGATAATGTCTAATTAAAGGCGTAACCTCTCAAGATCAAAAGCGGCCTCTGACAATCAGGGGCCGCTTTTTTATTGCCAAAACGTGACAAAAGTCACGTTGCAGTCCCAAAGGTGACGCTAAACAAGGCTCGGGTGCGAAAGCAGTAGCACCAAGGCCTTCATTCTAGACTAAGGCCGGGGCGCATTGGGTCATCCGCTAGGGTGGCCCTTTTTCGTTTGACTTATCGGCAAATTAGATTGCATTTTTTCAATGGCTCGATTTACTTAACCCAACAACAAGCGAAGTAACTATCTCTTATAAGGCTGAGCTAGCTCAACTTGGCAGCTGAACGTCATTATATGAATTGCCTTATCAAGCACGGCAATGACGGCTTGGGAGGAATAGTTCACGGTTAGAAAATTGAAGACGTCAATTAAATCAACCCCGTATCCCAAATATCAACAATCGCATCCACGCATCATCCACTTGTGTCATATTCCTTAGTGTTGTTTCTGACGAAGCCCCTGAGTTTTTGGCGTTTTGACTTTAACAATTTTGGTTGTTCGGAAATCGACTTTATCGATTTCTGTTTCGATCAAACAAAATTGTTCTTCTAAGCCTTGGACAGGAACGCGTCAGG
>CAZMEN010000136.1:0-1968 GCA_964565335.1 uncultured Algimonas sp.
AATTGTTAAAGCCAAGGCTCCAAACACTCAGGGGCTTTGTCAGAAACAACATAAGAAATATCACACAGGATGAGGAGGCGGGGATACGATTGTTGAAAACTGTTATTTATCAACCCACTCATTCCCGCGAAGGCGGGGATGAGTTGTCTGATTACAAGACGATTTCTATTTCGAGGCGCACTCGAAAATACGCTCAAAAACCATCGCCTCTAAAGTGTTTTCAAATCTTCCAAGCAAGCATCGTAATCGGCGAGCAAATGCGCGCTTCTGTCGACGATGGCTTGGCGGGCTTCGGCGTCATTGAAGACGTAGAGGCGGTTTGTCTCTATCCCCTTTATACACAGAGCCGCGTAACGCTCAGCACTCATGCCATTTTCAATTAACGCCTTCACAGCGGCATAGGATTGAGACCCCTTAAACCGCTCGCGGGTTTTTTCGGCCATGGGGCTTTTATCCGCCGTATTATGAATGTTGGATTGCACCCAAGTCGGGCAAAGGCAAGAGACCCCGACTCCGAGATCAGAGACCTCATGGAAGAGCGCCTCTGAATAACCGACAACTCCGAACTTTGTCGCAAAATAAGGGCCCATACCTTTAGCCGCCACATGACCCGCCATAGAGGCCGTATTTACAATATGACCGCCTTCGCCATGCGCCAAAATTAATGGCAGGAAAATTTCGCAGCCATAGGCGACACCCATCATATTGATGTCATTAATCCACCGCCAATCTTCGGGATATATGCGGCCCGGGCGGCCCGGGAGGCTAACGCCAGCATTATTGACCACGATATGGACGTTGCCGAATGTCTCGACGGTGGTTTCTGAAGCCGCTCTTAAGGCGTCATAATCCGCAACATCGCAAATGATAGACTCTAATCGCTCACTGACATTGTCAATTTGATTACTCAAAGCGTCAGACGCCGCGTCTAAGCCCGGGCCGTCAATATCGGCCATCATGACATTTGCGCCTTTATCCAGAAGGGCCTTGGTCAGCGCCAAGCCTATGCCAGAGGCGGCGCCCGTAACAAAAGCCGTTTTCTGAGAGATATCCGTCATAATATTTTCCAAAAGTGAGAAGTTTCTTCTTTGGGAAGCGTTTGGCTAGATGTGTCAATGAAAATATAGCGAAAAGCCGAGTTGGCCGCACAGCATTGACGGATTTTCACTTTAAAGCGCATTCGAAATTCTTATTTGCGCTGATAGGTTCATGCCAGTAAGCTTAGGCCTCTTTAAAGAGGCTTTTCATGCGTTATTTCCCCGCTTTATTATGTAGTACAGCTCTCATTCTGACAGGCTGTGCAGGCCAAAATGACAAAACCACAAAAGCGGTCAGCGCGCTTTCCTCTCCCGAAGCCCGCATTCAATCCACCTCGGTCAATAGCCAAGGCATGGTCGCTGCCGCTAACCCGCTCGCCGCAAAGGCCGGTATCGAAATTTTAGAAGCGGGCGGCTCAGCCGTGGACGCCGCCATTGCTGTGCAAACAGTATTAGGATTGGTGGAGCCGCAAAGCTCCGGCATTGGCGGCGGGGCTTTCATGGTGGTTTATGACCCCAAAACAGCCAAGGTTTGGAACTATAATGGGCGCGAAATGGCGCCCGCCAACATCACGCCTGAATTATTCTTAGACCCCGAAACCGGAAAACCTCTACGCTATTTCGCGGGCATAGCGTCGGGCCGCTCCACAGGTGTTCCCGGCGCCATGGTGATGCTACATAAAGTCCACGAAGATTATGGCCGTCTGGATTGGGGCCAGCCAATGGAGCCCGCAATAAAGTTGGCCGAAGACGGCTTTGCCGTAAGTCCGCGCATGGCGAATCTCGTAAAGCGTATGGGCGGGTATGTATTGGGCGAAGATACAGACGCCAAAGCCTATTTCTTTTTAGAAGACGGCACGACCCTTCCCGAGGGCTTCATACGAAACAATAAACCCTACGCAGAAGTTTTGCGGGCGTTACAGGATAATCC
>CAZMEN010000137.1:0-1900 GCA_964565335.1 uncultured Algimonas sp.
TTTGATAACCTTGCGGCAGGTCGACATAGAAATAATTCTTGCGATCAAAGCGAGAGAACAAATTGATTTTTGCATTCAGACCCAGTCCCGTTTTGACGGCTTGCTCGACACAAAATTCATTCAGCACAGGCAACATACCCGGCATCCCCGCATCGACAAGCGACACTTGGCTGTTAGGCTCAGAGCCATATTCCGTTGAGGAGCCCGAAAAGAGCTTTGACGTTGAGGCAACTTGCGCATGGACTTCTAGCCCAATTATGACTTCCCAATCACCCGTCTCGCCTTTGATATAATCTTTAGGGTCTCCGACCCGCTTTGCTGTGAACATAATATTATCTCTTATGCCTTGCTATATTTCTACTAAGACTTCGAAACCGCCATAAATCATGCGTTTTCCATCAAATGGCATAACTGCCAACTCTTCATCCAGTGCCATAAAATCAGCTTCGCACTTTTTCATGCCTTGATCTCGCGTAGCTTTATCAGGCCAAAACACCCAAGAAAAAACGACTGTCTCACCTTCTTTTGCTTTCACTGCGCGATAAAAATCCGTCGCCTTACCGACAGGCACATCATCCCCCCATGCGCCAATAACCTGTAAGGCTCCGTGCTTCTTAAAAGTAGAGTCGACCGTCAAAGAATGTTTCCTGTATTTCTCTTTGTTCTCGTTTGGCACAGAAAATACATAACCATCTACATAGGACATCTCTATTCCTCTTTCTCAAAACCGCCACTTCCAAATTTAATCGCAAACACTCTCATTGTGTCACAGACCCGCTTCGCGGTGAACATGATTAAAACTTGTCCTCAAAAAATATCTCATCATCTGGCAAATAGCCGCCCTTAGATTGGGCAGGTGTCATGGCTTTACCGATCGCGATCATCATTCCGACAACATGGTCATCTGGCAGGTTAATCAACCTCCCAACCGCGTCAGCATCAAAGCCAATCATGGGGCAGCTATCAAAACCCATATCTTTTACGGCCAGCATAATCGTCTGCGCGGCAATACCCACAGAGCGCATGGCTTCATCACGCTGTTGCCAATAGCGGCCCTCATAGAACTGACCAATGGCTGGAACGAGAAAATCTTGCGCTTCTTTGGGAGCATCTTCCCAATAGCGAATGGGCTCTTTTGCCCACGCCTGCACATCTGCACACAAGATGATAAGATGCGAAGCATCCGTCATTTGCGCCTGATCCCAACCCACAGCGCGGATTTTGGCGCGTAGGTCTTTATCCTTCACGAAGACGAAGCGCCAATTTTGGATGTTAAATGATGTTGGAGCCTGACGAATGAGACTCTTAAGCTCAGTAATTTGCTCTTCGGCTATAACCACCTCAGGATCGTAATGCTTTACGGCGCGTCTTGCGCGAATGATATCTAAAGTATTCATCATTTTTCTCCTGTTTTATTTCCACCATTTCTCAGGTTTCGCCGTAAACACAGCGGCATCTTCAAGCGCACTCGCGGCTTTGAACACGGTCTCTTCATCGAGCGCCCGCCCAATTAATTGCAAGCCAAGTGGTAGCCCATTTTTATCCAACCCCGCAGGGACAGAAATGCCCGGCAAGCCCGCGAGGTTTGTTGTTACCGTAAAGATATCATTCAAATACATTTGCACAGGGTCATTGACCTTACGACCCACAGCAAACGCTGCGCTCGGTGCAGTCGGCGTTAAGATGGCATCGCAAGTCTGCCACGCATTTTCGAAATCTTCGACAATCCGCGTACGGACTTTTTGCGCGCGGAGGTAATAGGCATCGTAATATCCAGCCGAGAGCACATAGGTGCCGATCATAATACGGCGGCGGACTTCTTTGCCGAAACCTTCTGTACGCGTACGGTCATAAGTATCGTTCAGGTCCGCCCCGTCAACGCGCAGGCCATAGCGCATTC
>CAZMEN010000138.1:0-1789 GCA_964565335.1 uncultured Algimonas sp.
ATGGAATCGAGCGCCTGTGCCGTTTGTACTTTTTGCTGCCGACCCTCACTCCAATTGGTAATCTGGAACGCGATGAGGATACCCGTAACGACAATGAGAAAGTCGAGCCCCAACGCGAACCAGTTTTGATCTTTGACGTGTTTAGAAATACTACGAAGTAACAATGCGCGCCCCTTTTCCATGAGTTGAAGCTAACACAGTTCTCAGCGATGTCTAATGCCCGCTTTTGCCTCCAAAGCAGTCTAAACTTGAATTCGTGCTAATGACTGCAATTGGGGATAAAAACAGACATTTGCTCAATGTCTTGTTTGAATCGATTGTAGTTCACTCGGTTATTTTCGTCTTTCTAGCGAGCTAATGACACATCGCAAAATATGATAACGACCTTTACAGGGAACTCTCTCATTACTGAGATTAGGCTTCTTATTAAGCTGCGCCGGTTGGTAATTTAATGTGCGCGTTCATAAGGCTGCGCAACGGCCTGAATGAAGGTCTCAGCGTCTTCCAACAGCTTGTAACGCACCATGTCTTTGCGTCTAAACTCTTTGCGGCCGATGGTTTTTTGCAGTGTTCGGCCGAGAAGGGCTTTTGCGAGTTTCTCGGCGGAGGAGGCCTGATACCAAGACGGATTTTTCCCGTATTTGCGGCGGAGCACGCCGTTAAAATACATGCCTGCATTCGTGAAGGCACTTCCCACCGTAGAGAACTCCATCACCATAGAGACGCAATAGGTCACATTTTCTACTCGATGGGGGGAGCGCGTTGGCCACAAGACCAATTCCCCGCCCTTTAAATCAGCGGGCGAAACAATGGCGCCTTTGTCGAGTTGTGGGGACCACGGCATATCTTCATCGACTTCGCCTAAGATGATGCTTTCATAGGCTTCATCCGGCAGAAACTCGGCTGTTTTGGGGTAAACCCAAGCCTTTTTATGGCCGCGAATGTGCCACAGATGCGTGAGTGTCGGGTCAGCATGGTAAGGCGTTCGGGCCGTCTTGCTGGAGATCAAAATACCTCCGCGGCAATTGCGCCGATTTTTGTTTTTACCCGTATGTTTTTCCAGCTCTTCATGAAGTTGGTCAAGAACCACTTTATATTCGGGCAGCCTGTTCATGACTTCTCTGACGTTAATCCAAATGGGCAGATCGGAGCGCGCCGCGTCAATCATGGTTTTCCCGTCAACACCCGTGAAATCGACCGTAACTTGCCGGTCTGGATAGCCAGGCTCATTGATGACGTATTGGAAGTCTATGAATTTGGAGGGGTGACGGTCGAGCATATCAGCGAGAGCTTCGTCGGTGAACAGGCCAGACTCCTCCAGACAATGTTCGATAATCATGACGCGCTTGCCGTAATCTTGCGCATCTTCATCCGACCAGTGTTTGATAAGGTTCATAACCAACTCCCACCTATAGTTTTAATCTATATTTGCTATAATAAGGGGGAATGCTGTTGTGATTAAAGGTATTCCAAGAGTTATGGTTAGCAATTCCTTAACGCTGGATTGAATTGGCCGCCATCCGAGGCGACCATTGAACGCAATATCTGGAGAAGAGGGCGGCAAATAGTTAATATCGACAGATAGTTGCGGTTGAAGCGGGGGGCAGTGTTAACTGTTGATTGACCCTCTTGATAAGCCGTCCTAGCGTGGCAATATAAAGGTAACACTTATAGCCTATTCGTCTGTTAAGGCCGAAAATAATATTCAGGAAATCCTATGTACGATCCCGTAGACCAGTTGACCAACTACCTCATTCCGACTGTTGTGGAGCAGTCAAGCCGCGGCGAG